>NZ_JHUV01000014.1 GCF_000619805.1 Sulfurihydrogenibium subterraneum DSM 15120
CCTCCCAAAAGTAGTTTGGGTATATTATAACCCGAGCTACTTTTGGCTTTTTATTAGAAATAAAATTGAAAAAATGAATTTCTCACTCAAGGTATGTTGTGTTATTAACATTATTACAGTAATTAACTGCGTTTATCACGTTAGGGTTAAGAGCTACGTTTGTAGGTTGAGAACTACCGTATATGTAATGGAAGAAGTTAGCACCATCACTCATAAGAACTCCGTTTGAGAATGAGAGCATAACGTATCCTGTCAAGGCATCGTTAGCAGCAGTGTTTTTACATGCTGAGTTAAAGATGTTGCTTGAATCTATAAATCCTTCAAGAAGTTCGTATTTTCCATCAATATCACAATCGCTTATCAAGTATAAATGTCCGTTTCCATCAAGAGAGAAGCTTCCTGAAGTAACAGTAGCGTCTCCTGATATAGGAGATGTAGGAGTAAATACTACTGAGCTTGCAACAGGACCTATAACTTTGAAGTATTCTATATTATTAGCATTATCACCAACAGCTACGAAGAAGTTATTTCCGTTTTTAACAATCTTTCCTGCTACAATGTTAGACATCGGGTCATCACCTGTTGCAGCGTTAGTAGAGTTTGTAATTCTTACAACGTCTCCATTATCATCTATAACAAAAAGTGCGTTTGCATTAGTAGAATTATGACCTAAAAGGATTGTGTCTGTTCCCTCAACTCTGTCTAAAACTATCGCTCCTCCCACATTTATAGGATCTACTGCTTTAGTTGCGTCATCCCAGTCTAACTCTTTGATAGTTCCATCTTTTTTAACTATGAAAACTCTTTCGTTAGCTGTACCATCGCCAAACACTACATAGTTTTCCCCAGCGTAGATTAGATGTTCTGCTCCAGTAACTCCTGCTTCTATAACTTTTCCATTTTGTGTTATTATGTAATCTATACGCATACCATTGTCTTTAATAACAAAGTTTGGTAGGAATATGTTGTAATTTGATGCCATAGCTATACCTGCTACATTAACATTATTCCCAGTTGAATAATCTACACCTTGAGTTATAGGTGTTAAAGTTTGGTTTGAGTAAAGGTAAAATTCGTTAGTACCCGTATCATACAGTAGTAGATTGTTATTTGAAAACTCATGGTAGTAGTCAAGGTCGTTATCGCCACTGTTTAGGTCTGATGACCATACTACTGTTCCGTCTGATTTCACTGTTCCTTCAAATAAACCTATTAGTGCGCCTGGTGAAGTAAAGCCCTTTTGAGCTAAAACCAACACTTTTGCTACGTCAGTTGCTGCTGGTGGAGGAGGTGGTGGTGGGGGTGTTGTTGATGAAGTACCTCCGCCTCCGCCTCCACAAGATGACAATGCTACTGAAGTTGCTAAAATGGCACTTGCAAGAAATGCTTTTTTCTTCATCGTAACTCCTCCTAAGAAAATTAATTTTTTTACTCCATATAATTCTACAATAAAAACTCTCTTTTGTCAACAAAATTATTTACTTTAACTTCCCTGCTGATATCTCTGTTATAGGAAGTATAACACTTATAACTATTATAGCAATTATAACACCTATAATCAACATCATAGCAGGTTCTATAAAACTTATCCACCTTTGAATAACCTTTTCGGTTAAATCTTCGTAAACTTTAGAAATAGTTTGAAGCATACTTTCAATCTCTCCACTTGCCTCTCCTGTTTGAATTAAATTTATAAATAAAGGCGGGAGTATCTTAATGTCAGAAAGTGCTTTTGAAATGGAGCTTCCTTTTTCTATTTTTTCTGGTAAATCTTTTAGAGATTGTTTTAGATACTCATTAGAAAGGCTGTTTATTGAAAGTTTTACAGCTGTTTGAATTGGTGTATTTGTCTGGAGGGTCATCTGTAAAACTTGGGAAAACCTTGTTAGATTAAAATAAAGAATAACTTTACCGACTACTGGAATAGATAGTAAAAATTTATCATATTTTTCTTTACTTATAAGCTTGTGTTTGAATATAAATCCTAATATAAAAAAAGGTGTTAGATAAAAAATAACTGTCAAAACCTTTGAAAAGTAAACCATGAGTTTTGTTATAAAAGGTGGTTCTTTTCCAAAGTTTTCTAAAACAGCTGTAATCTTTGGAACTACAAACTTAACAGCTATAAAAATAGACACTATACTAAACAGAATAATAACAGAAGGGTAGATTAAAGAAGAGATTATTTTACTTTTTATTTGAGACACTTTTAGTATAAACTCAGAAGAGACTTTAAATACAAACTCTAAATTTTCTCCAGTTTGGGCTGATTGTAGCATCACGGATAAAAAAGGTGGAAAAGCGTTAGACTCTTTAAAAGCATCTGATAGACTTCTTCCACTTTCTACACTTGACTTTATCTTTATAAGCTCTGACGATAGAGTTTTGTTTTCTGTTTGAGACGATACAAGCTCTAAAACTTTTGTTATAGGAATGCCATTTTTTAAAAGAGTGTACATCTGCATAAGGACAAAGGCAACCTCGTCGTCAGAAGGTTTGTTAAATAGGTTTAGATTAAAGCCTTTTTCCTTTTCTGTTATAAGAGTGGGAATGATACCTTCTTCTTTCAGTTTCTTTAAAGCTTGTAGCTTATCTGTTGCTTGAATACTGCCTTTTACTTTACTGCCTTGTAGGTAGCCTTCGTAATAATACTCTGTCATCTTAAAACCATCCTTATTCCGTCAATCTCAATAACAATGTAGTCTGGTAAACCTTGAAACTCAAAAAACTGCTGATTGTCTTTTACTGCGTACATTTTAATATCTTTTATTTTAAAAAGTTTTACTGCGTTTTTTTCGTCGTAAAAAGAAGGGTCGCCGTAAACAAAAGGAAACTCATAATACCACAAAAAGCCATCTTTCAAGAAAAAAGTTGATTTAACAAGTCCTTGATTGTTGCCTGCTGTATTGTATAGGGTTAAAAGGTTGTCTTTTAAGTATATGTAGTTTGAGGTGTAAAACTTTCTCTGTGCATCCCAGAAAAACAGTGTTTTTTGTTTTAAGTCTTCTGCAGATTTTGAAGTCTCTATACTGTTTTTTATAGATGAGTAAAGTGCAAAAGACAAAACAGAAAAAACAAGGGATATGATAATCACTACTACTATAACTTCAATAAGTGTAAATCCTTTACTTTGCTTGGTAGGTTTTAATGTAAACGCCGTTTTTTTCATAGGTTGTCTCAATAACAGGAATGGATAAAATATTTATCTCTCTTGTTGTGATGTTAATACCTTCGTACCTGCCTTCTTTTATACTACTGTCTAAGATTAAAAAGTTGTAAGAGACTGTTTTTGCAAGGTTTAAGTCTCTCTGTGCTTGGTATAAAAGTCCAAGTAAAACGGTAAAAGTAATGCCAAGTATCACTGTAGCTATTAAAACTTCTATAAGTGTAAAGCCTTCTTTACTTTTTAATTGTTCCATACTGATATGTCGTCTTCTGTTCCTTCTGTTCTGTCAGGACCTGCTGATTTTAGTTCGTAAGGTTTGTTAGGAGCTGGGGATATGTATATGTAGTCGTTATCCCAAGCGTCTTTTGGAAGTTTGTCTAAATACTGTCTCCATCTTGGTGGAATTGGTGGAGTTGTAGGTTTTTCTACAAGTGCCTTTAATCCTTGCTGGGTTGTAGGGTACATACCATTGTCTAATTTATACTGTTCTAATGCATCTTTTATAGCTTTAAGCTGGACTTTTGTAGTCTCTACTTTTGCTTCATCTACTCTTCCTGTTATTTTTGGAACTACAAGTGCAGCAAGTAGTCCCAAGATAATAATAACCACCAAAAGCTCGATAAGTGTAAACCCCTTTTCCCTTCTCATATCTGTCTCCTTTTTATTCAACAAAGTAATTTAATTCTAACATTTTTCCATTTCTAAGTATAGATACTTTAAAGTTAGGTTCATTTCTTATTATCTGGAGTATTCTAAATGCATCTTCTCCAGAGTTTATCTGCTGGTTGTTTATAGCAACTAAAACATCTCCAACCTGTAGCCCCATCTTTTGAAACAGACTTCCATCTTGTATCCAGTCAAATCTAAAACCTTTTGTCTGTCCTCCCTCTACATAAGGTATAAGTCTTATTTGAGTAAACATTATTCCTGGGTCAGCTGTAAGTCTTTCTAACTCTGACTTTGATATTTTATTAGTTGGTAGTATAGACTCAAGAGGTGGTAGATTAACAGGTGTTGAGCTATTTGGTTGATTTTTTTGAGGTTGTTTTACAGCTTCTCCTAACTTTATCTTTTTCTGCTGGTCTTTGTAGCTTATGATTATGTAGTCTTTTGATATTTTAAAAATTTTTATGCCGTTAACGGTTTGATTTTGACTTACTACGAAAGACTTTCCATCTACTTTTATAAGTGCAAAATTTTTGTATCCAATGGAAGTGGCTTTTAGCTCTAATTCTGGAAATAAACTAACCTTTTCGCCTTTCTCCTCTTTATATAGATTATTCCAATTAGATAAAATGTTTGACTTGCTTAAAAGTTCAGAATGAGTTTTAGGTACATAATCATAATTTACATTACCTAACCAGTAAATCCCAAAAACAAGACCCAAAAAGGTCAAAAAAGAAATAAATACATTGTAGTAAACTAAATACATAATCCTCTCTTTAAAAAAGTTAATATAATTATTATATACCCATCTTAAATTTGTGTTATAATTTAGTTATGGATTTGATTAACCAACTTAAGATAGATAAAAAATACGTTTTAATCTTGATAACTGTTTTAAACATTTTTTTACTGGTTTTAACTTATGGCAAGTATAGAGATTTTATTGGTAAGTACAACAACGAGTACTCCAAGGTTAAAGAGATGAAATTCTTATTAAACAACCGTATCCAAACAAGTTTAAAAGCAGATGAGACCTCCCTATCTCAGTTTCTTAAGTCAAAAAATTTTGAAGTAGATAGTATATATACAGGAGAAAACGGAATAGAAGTTAAATTAAAACAAGTAAATCCGTATAATTTAGTTGAAGTGATTTATGAGCTTGAAAGCAATGGAATAAATATAAAAAACTTAAAAGCTGTTGACAATACTGGACTTGGGAAAATGAGTGTGTTTATGGTAGTCAGATGATAAAAAGATACTTTACGGGAATAGATTCAGAAGGTAATACCTCAACGGTTGCCTTTGACCTGTTAAAAAAAACTTGGAATGTAGTAAACAAACAGTCTAAAAATAAAATCTACACAGTCCCAGCAGATAAGATGATTTACTTTTGGGAAAATTTACAGATAACAAACACAACCGAAGTGTTAAACTACTATAAACTACTTATAGAAGAAAGATATTCAGGATTACAGTATGACATTTACATAGACAAAGAAAAAAACACAGTTCACATTATGGTTTTAAAAGATTTTAACATTCCAAAAGATTACTATGCCTTAGATGGAGAGATTTTTTCTCTAAAAAGATTACTTAAAATAAATAATGAAGATACTGGATATATTTTTAATTTTCAGGGAGACAAAGTAGTAGTTGTCCTTGTAGAAAATTCAGCTATATCTTACTACAGAGTTATAAACGGAATAAAAGAGATAAACCTGATATTAGACCAGCTTCCTTTCATAGAAAAACAAAAACCGTTGTTGGTTATAGGAAATGTAGATTTAAACACTAAAAAATCACTGTCTCAGGCTCTATCTTCTTCTAAAATCGTTGAAAACAGTTATAGCTTAGCTACAGCCGTTGCGTTAAAACAAATTTTTGATAGTGATTTTCTTTCTTTTAAAAAATCCCAGATAACCAAAGAAGAACTCGAAAAGTTAAAAGTTGCAATTCTCGGATTAGTTTTAATTTATGTAGGTGCTTTTTTTACACTGTCTTACTTTTCACAAAAAGCAATAAAAAATATGAAACTGACCCAAACTAAAATATTTAAGTCCGCCTTTCCTGATATTCCAGCGGTATCACCATATCAACAGTTAAAGGCAGAAGTAAAAACATCTTTAAGTTTTGACTTGTCTAAACTTCTTTCACAAGTTAACCTGCCTCCTAACTCTAAAATTTACTCTATAGAGTACTTTGAAGGAGTTTTAACTGTAAAGGGAGAATCTCCTACAGCTCCAACCTTTGCTAAATCTGTAAAAAAAACTCCTTCAGGAAACTTTGAATTTGAGATAGAGGTTAAATAATGAACATACTTAAAGAGTATAAATTTATAGTAGAAAGTGAAAACGAAAGCCAGATAGTTTTAGTAGTCCCAGAAAATTATAACTTTTTGTCAGTAGAAGAGATAAGGTTTAAAACTGGAAAAAACGTTATTTTAAAAAAACTTCCTATAAATGAATTTTCAAAACTCTTACAAGAAAAGTTATCCCAAGAAGAGATTGTCATTGAGACTCAAACAGAAGAAGTAAAAACAGTATCTGATATACTCTCAGTAGAAGAAGATAGCCCAATAGTAAACCTTGTTAACTCTATTTTAATAAAAGCAAATACACTGGGAGCTTCTGACATTCACTTTGAACCTTACGAAGATGAGTGTCTGATAAGATTTAGAATGGACGGCGTTTTACACGAATACTTAAAAATACCTCCTAATACTTACTCTTCAGTAGTTTCAAGAATAAAAGTAATGGCAAACTTAAACATAGCAGAAAAGAGAATTCCACAAGATGGAAGAATAGGAGTAAAGATAGGTGCTAAAGATCTTGACATAAGGGTGTCTGTAGTTCCAACGGTTTTTGGAGAGAGAGTAGTGTTGAGACTTTTGGACAAGTCAGGATTTTTACTCACGTTAGAAGACCTTGGGTTTGACGAAGAAGATTTAAAACGATATAAAAAACTTATTCAAAAACCTTACGGAATAGTTCTTGTAACGGGACCTACGGGAGCTGGAAAAAGTACAACTCTATATGCGTCTTTACTGTTTATAAAAAACCCAAGAAAAAACATCATAACCATAGAAGACCCTGTAGAATACCAAATAAAAGGTATAAATCAGATACAGGTAAACCCAAAGGTAGGTCTAACATTTGCATCAGGTTTAAGGTCTATCCTAAGACAAGACCCAGACATAATAATGGTTGGAGAGATAAGGGATAGTGAAACAGCAGACATAGCAGTCCACGCAGCTCTAACAGGACATTTTGTTTTATCTACGCTACATACAAACGATGCAGTTTCTTCTGTGGCAAGGCTTGTAGATATGGGAATAGAGCCATTTTTGATAGCAAACTCGTTAGAAGGAGTTGTAGCACAAAGACTTGTAAGAAAAATATGTAATAACTGTAAAAAACCTTACAAACCAAGCCAGATAGAAGTGTTAGAGTTGAAGTTAGACCCAAGCAGAGAATATACCTTTTATAAAGGAGAAGGTTGCGACCAATGTATGAACACAGGCTATAAAGGAAGAATAGGTATATACGAGGTGTTAGAGTTTGACCAAGACCTAAAATCCTTGATAGTGAAAACTCAAGACAGTAATGAAATTTTAAAAATGGCTGTAGAAAAAGGTTTTAAGACAATGTTTGAAGATGGAGTAAGTAAAGTTTTAAAAGGAATTACAACACCCCAAGAAATACTATCGGTTATAAAGTAGGAGGGAAGATGAGAAGGTTATTAACTATACTTTTATTAATAGTTTTTTTCAATAACTTGGCTTTTGCAGAAGAAAAAAATCTTCCTGACAATGATAAACAAACACAGGTATTAAAGGCAAAAAAAGAAGGAAAAGTCCTTCTAAACTTTAAAGATGCAGACATATCAGACGTAGTAAACTTTATGGCAACTTTAACAGGGAAAAATATAATCCTTTCAGAAGATGTAAAAGGAAATATAACCTTAACGTCAGGCAAACCTGTATCAATAAAAGAAGCTTGGGATTTATTTACAGTAGTATTAGCTATGAATAACCTTGCAGTGATAGAAGATAAAAACTTAGTAAGAATAGTTCCCGTAAACAAAACTTTACCGACGTTATCCAAAGCAACAGCTTCTGGGTCTATGGAGTTTTTTATCTACACTCTAGAAAACTCTAATGCAAACGACATTTTAAACGCCATAAGACCGTTTTTATCTCCTTCTTCAAAGGTTTCTGTCCATTTACAGTCTAACGCATTAATAGTTTATGACTACAAAGCAAATGTAGACCTAATAAAGAACCTTCTTGAAGTTTTAGACAGTAAAGAAAAGTCTGGAAGCCTGTACGTTTACCCGTTAAAATTCTTAAAAGCGGAAGAAGTCTATAAAACTTTAAGCCCATTACTAACAGCTATGCAAAAGTCAGGTCAGGTTTTAGTAGCACCTAACAGTGAAAGCAACTCAATAGTAATATACGCAAACGAAGTTAATTACCAGTACTTAAAATCTATTTTAGACAGTCTCGATACAGACAGAGTTTTAACAGAAGGAAGGAGTTTCTACATCATACCGCTTAAATACACTACTGTTGCAGAAATAAGTAAAAGTCTATCATCTTTATTTACAGGTATTTCTCCCGTTGCAACAGAGACTCAAATTCAGCAGTATCAACCTATTCAAAATCTTCAACAGCCGACAACATTTACAGAAAACAGACAAGTTAACCCTACAAATCCATTATCTCCAATACAGACAACAAATACACTTGCAACTCCTACAACAAATGTCCAAGTCCAAACCCAGACACAAATACCAACAATAACAACAAAAGAAGGTATTAAAATAGGGTTTGATATGGGTACAAACTCAATAATACTCTACGCAACATCAAAAGAGTATGAAGGAATTAAAAAGTTTATCGAAAATCTTGACGTTAGAAGAAAGCAAGTGCTCCTTACAACAACCATTATAGAAGCATCTACAAAAAAACTCCTTGATATAGGTGTAAGGTGGCAGGCTGTAGGAAGTCTTGGAGGAGCTACCTTTAGAGGTGCAACACAGGACAGTATATATCAGTCTTTTGTATCTGGAAACTTTTTACTTGGATTTTTAAGCTCTTCTGGGAAAACAGTATCCATTGGTGGGACGAGCGTAGTCTTTCCTGATTTAGCTTTACTTTTGTCTCTTTTAGAGAGTGGAACAGGGTTTAACATAATATCAAACCCAAAAGTTTTAACTCTTGACAATCAGCTTGCCCAGATAAAAGTAGGTAATGTAATACCTTTTGCAAGCGGTGTAAGATTTGACATAAACGGACAGCCTATTATTACTTACGACTATAAAGAAGTAGGTTTAGATTTAAGGGTCGTTCCAAGGGTTGCATCAGAAAAAAACTTAAGACTATCTATTAATCTCGTATTACAAGAAGTAACTGACTTTATAAACCCATCTGTTGGAGGACTGTCTTACACAGTACCTGTAACGTCAAACAGAGCCTTAAACTCTGACGTGGTTGTAGAAAACGGTCAGCTTATAGTTATAGGTGGTCTTGTTAACAACAAAACTATAAAGACTATGGAAGGTGTTCCGTTTTTAAAAGATATACCAGTTTTAGGAAACCTGTTTAAGCACGAATCAAAAAGTGATGAAAAAACAACACTATTTATATTTATAACACCTTACGTAATATCCTCTCCAGAGGAGCTTTCAAAAATAACAGAAGAACACAAAAAACTTGCAGAAGAAATACAAAAAGCTCTGAAAAAGGAAAATAAATGAAGAAGGTTTTTATAACGCTAATTACTTTAATAATATCTTTTATAATTATCCTTGCCTTTACTCCTAAGTTTTTGATAATTGATAAAATACTTATGAAAAACAAAGTTTTTATAATGCCTGAAAGTGTATCAGAAGGTATTTTTAGTATAAACTTAAAAAAAGCAAACGTTTACTACAACGATAAATTAGTTATAAAGGATAGTGATATTGACCTACAAATATCCCCTTTATATCAAGGACTTAATCTATTTTGTCAAAGTAAAAAATCTCAGATTTTACATAAAACCTTTGGAGGATACTACTTTAAGTTTGATAACTTTAAATGTTTAGAAGGGTTTGAAAGTGTAAACGGAGAGGTTGAGATAAAAGAAGGAGTAGTAGGAAAACTAATTTTGAAAAACTTTAAAGCTGATAATAGAAATTTTGAGTTTTTAGAGTTTTTATTTAAAGGAAAAAGTTTTGATTTTAAAGGCAGAACCCAAGCAGTAGATATATCTGGAAGTGGTGTAGTATCATTTGACCAGAAAAATCCTTTAAACTCTAAACTAAACGCAACAGCTTCTGCTATTGGCTTTAATTTTGTTATCTCAGGAACTATTACAAACTTACAGTTTAAAACCCAATGATAGTCGTTGTAGTTTTGATGGCTTTTTTAACTTTGTCTTCTTATGTTTTACAAGCTTATCAAGATGCAGTTTCTACGTATAAGTTTATATCTTCTGTTTACAATAAACAGCAAGCTTACTACATTACAAAGTCAGCCTTTGAACTTGCAAAGTTTGCATTAGATAAAGATGACCCTTCTACAGACACTTTAACCGACAACTGGGCTTTACCTTTTGAGTTTGAAAAAGATTCAGTTAAAGTTAAGATAATTATTTACGATGAAAACAGATTTATAAATTTGAATAACACAAAAGACTCAGGATACAGAAAAATTTATGAAAATCTGTTTAGAGAGCTGTATATAAAAAATGAATTACTAAAAAGAATTTACATTTGGACTGGTGCGGAAGAAGGAAGTATTCCAATAGATTATCCTGTTAAAAAAAGACCATTGGACAGTTTAGAAGAGTTGAAACTACTTGGTTTTTCAGATGACGACTTATACGGCAAAATGGTAGGCAATAATTTCTATCCGGGACTTTTTTCTGTTTCAACAGTTTTTACAGATGGTAAGATAAACGTTAACACAGTTCCTCCAGCTGTTTTAAAAGCTCTAAATCCAAAGTTAGATGATAATTTAGTATCAAAGATAGTAGAGTTTAGAAGAAAAACACCTTTTAAGTCTGTAAATGATTTAGTTTTGGTTGATGGTTTTACATTTGATATACTTTACTCAATATCTAATTATATAGATGTAAAATCAAAAGTGTTTCACATAAAAATAGAAACGACCGTTGGAGATACAACTCTACAGGCAGATTACATCTACAATAGAGATGAAAAAAAAGTTTTATATAAAACTTTAATCTAAATCTACATTCCCGGAAGTCTTGCTACTAATTACATAAAACATACCCATTTATAATAAGTTATGCTAAAATATCATAAACTAAACAGGTTTTAAAAATGAAATCCTTAAAGAATAAAGAAGAAAAGTTATATAGAGCCCTACCCTACAAACACTTTGCCAATAAATCAAAGTTAAAAACTATTCGCATACTATTTAAACTATACCAAAAAGACGCAAACACAATTTTTAAATATATATGGGAAAAATTCATCAAATCCAAAACTCCTATAACCAAAAGAGAAAACATAAAACAAATCAAAACAATTCTATCCGAAAGATACAAATACACAATCTTTAATTACCTCGTATATCCTACCTACTCATCTTATTTAGAAATTGCAAAAAACTATATAAAAAACCTTATAACCCATTCCACACTCAGTGAAGAAAACAAACTCCAGCTATACATATTAAACAAAAGAGGACTGTGGCTAAATCCACCAGATGAGATACAAATAAAAGTCAAAAAAGAAAACAAAGAAGAAACAAAAACAATAAAAATATCACAACAAAACAAACACCTTATAAAAAAGCTGTTTCACAGATATTTAAAAACAAACAAAATACCCAAATTCAATAATGCTCCCTTAATAGTTGACAACAAAACAGGAGAATTTCAACAATCAAAAACAAGTAAAAAATTCAAACAATGGATAAGACTATCAACACACATAAAAAGACAAGTATTATACATACCAGTAGAAGAGACAGATTATTACAACCAAAGAAAAGGCAAAGATACTAACATTTTTCACATAACAAAAAACGATTTAGGAACCATAGAGATAAAAAGAGTAAAAGAAATAAAAAAAGAAAATACAGACACCCAAGAAAACATAATAGCACTTGACTTTGGATTAAAATCACTATTTACAACCAACAAAGGAGATTTACTTGGAAGAAACTTTTTTGAAAAAATAAAAGAGTATGCGGATAAGATAGACAAACTACAAAGAAACTTACAAAGACAAAAAATAAATCCAAAACAAAGCAAAAGATACATAAAACTAAACTTCAAACTAAAACAATTCACTAAAAACGAGATAAGAAGAATAATAAACAGGATAGTGGAGAGATATAAACTAAGTATTATCCTTGTGGAAAATCTAAAGTATTTTCTAAAACAAGTAATAAACAAATTTCCAAATTCAGTTAAAAGAGCATTGATAAGGATTGGAAGAAAGGAAATAAAGAATAAGCTAAAGGAAATAAGCGAGGAATATGGAATACAGGTAGTAGAGATAAATCCAGCTTACAGCTCCCAAACCTGTAATAACTGTGGATATGTAGACAAAGAAAACAGGAAAACGCAGGAAAAGTTTGAGTGTAGGTTATGCGGATACAAGCTGAATGCCGACGTGCAAGCATCAAGGAACCTTATCAAACGTTTTGATAAGGGGATGTTTGTATGTGGCAGGAAGCAAGCCCTCAGGTTGCAGATTGAAGAGTTTATAGCCAATTTGCAACTTGAGAGGTATAAGTGTCTTTGGAGTAAGGCACTCCGCTTACTCACTCAAAATCCGTATTTTAAGGGTTTGAGTGATAGTTCCTTAACCTGATGCATAGATAAATGTCCATATTAGAGATATTTGTCTATGCAAAAGGATACTCTTTTATAGGTATAATAACGTCTTCAAACTTTTTTTCTTTTGTAGGAATCCAGATTGATATTGGATAAATATAAAAGTAATTTCTATCTGAGATAACTTCTACGTCAAAGTTATACTTTCTTAAAAAGATAGCAGCTTCAATACCTCCTATCCCACCACCAAGAACTACTACTTTCTTCATAACAATCCCCCTTATTTTTTAGCTATATGTGGTGTAAGCATAAAATCTGTAGGTTGAAACTCTCTTAGTTTCCCTTCTAAAAATTGATTTATTACCTCTTTATAAGGCGCGTTTTTAGACTCTGTATAAATAGCTTTTATTCCACAATCTATTATATGTCTGTAAGCTCCTCCACCTAAGTGGTTTGTTATAACTACATTAACCTTTTCTTTTGACAAAATGTTTACAACATCTCTTCCACTTAAATGTTCATTTTCTACTATTTTAACTTCTTGAGTTTCTGTATCGTAGATAAGAAAAAATTTTGCCTTTCCAAAGGCTGGGGATAGTAAGTATTCTTCCTTCTGTGGTTTTACAGGTAGTGCTATCTTCATTTTTATTCCTCCATCTTTATTAAAAAAATTATACCACGCTAAGTTAGTATATACTAACCTAAAATTTTTTTAAGGGATTGGTTTAATGTCTTAGCTAAATCTATATCAGCCTGAGTGATACCTCCGTAGCTATGGGTTGTGGTTGAAATTGTGATAGTTTTTGTTGCTGTGTGGAAAATAATATCTGGATGATGATTAGTCTTTTCTATTGCGTTTGCAACTTCCTTTAAGAATGCTGTTATCTTAGCCCAGTCTTCTATATAAAATCTTCTTGTAATACACTTAAACTCTAACTGCCAGTCTTCTAAATCCTCTAACGCTTTTAGAACTTCTTCTTTCGTTAAAGGTGTTTTATTTTCCATATTAAACCTCCTAAAAAATATTTAAAATAAATCTAAATTTCTTTTTAAAGAAAATATATGAGCTAAAATATAGTTTGAAACTTTGCTGTGTTTTATAATTAATAATGATTACTAATAAGGAGGTTTTAATATGTTTAAAAAATTTGTTTCTGTTGTGTTGTTATTGGTAGGATTGTCTTTTGCCAGTCCTCAAGATTTAATAGGTAAGGAGTTTGTTGACTTTTATGGAAAAGATGAAAGTGGAAAAGTAGTTAAAGCATCTGATTATGTTGGGAAAGGTAAACCAGCTGTTATAGTTTACTGGGCTATAGGAGATGTAGACACCTACAAAGTATTGCCAAAAATAAATCAGCTGTATAAAAAGTATAAAGACAAAGTTATTTTCATAGCCCCACTTCTTAGTGTATCTAATCCAAAGGAAATTAAAGAGGCTAAAAAGTTTATTCCTATAGATATGCCTGTATGGCTTGCTGGTAGTGATTCTATAAAAGGATACTCTATTGAAAAAGTAGACGTTCCATATCTGGTATTTATTGACAAAAACGGAAACATTGTAGATGTAATGACTACGGCAAGGGATATTAAGAAAATAGAAGAAAACATTAAAAAGCTACTGTAATGGAAATAACAGTATTAGCTATTGCTGGAAGCTTCTTATCAGGATTAGCTACGGTTTTTGGTATTTTGCCTATACTTTCAGGTAAAAAAGTATCTCCTGTAATGCAGGACGTTCTTTTAGGATTTAGTGCAGGGATTATGCTCTCTGCATCTTTTTTTTCTTTGTTGAATCCAGCTATTGAGATGGCAAACAATATCTTTGAAAACCATTTTTCAATTTTTATAGTTTCTATTGGTTTACTTACAGGGGCAGTTGTATTTTTAATCGCTGACAAGTTTATCCCAGAAGATTACTTTATAAGGATATATGAAAACTCTGACAGTAAAGCGTTAAAGAAGATGTGGCTTTTTATACTTGCAATCACGATTCATAACTTTCCAGAAGGAATGTCTTCATCTCTTGGATTTTTAACAGGAGATGTAGGAAAAGGAATATCTCTTGCAACAGGTATTGGAATTCAGAATATTCCAGAAGGCTTAGCGGTAGCTTTGGCACTGTATTTAAACAACTTTTCAAAAAAAGATATATTTTTAATAACCTTGTTAACAGGAATAGTAGAGCCTATAGGTGGAGTTGTTGCGGTTTTACTTTTTTCTATATCCCATTACATTTTACCAGTAGGACTTTCTTTTGCTGCTGGAGCTATGCTTTTTGTAGTCAGTAAAGAGATGATTCCTCAAACTCATAAAAAAGGTTTTGAAACACAGGCTACTTTTGGATTAATGTTTGGATTTGTTGTAATGATGGTTTTAGATAACTTGTTTGGTTGAAGGAGGTTTGCTATGGAAATTTTAACTTACTTAGTTTTAGGTGTTATAGTCGCTTGGTCTGGATACTACATTTTTAAGAAAGTAAAAAATGACATTAATAAAGGAAAATGTGGAGCTTGTAGTTTAGGGTCTGATTGTGGTAAGGAAAAATAATGAGAAAGCTATCTTTATATATTGCAATTATTCTATACGCTGTGTTTATTATAGAAGCTATAACAGGCTATTGGATTGAAAAACCAAGAACAGTTGGAAGTATATTTTCTAATATTTTAGACAGAAAAGATGCCTATGTTATCCACGCTTACATCTTCCCTGTTTTACTTTACGGTCTTATTCTTTTTCATACAACTATTACTTTGAAAAGATTTTTCAATATTTATGTAGTTTTGGGATTAAATACATTAATACTTTTGTTTTTGCTAACTTTACATATTCTTTGAGGTTTTAGCTATGAAAAGGAGAAATTTTCTAAAAATTATCAGTTTATCTTTAATATTTCCAAACCTTTCATTTGCTGGATTGTTAGATTACTTTAAAAAGTCAAAACAGGAGCTCCCTCCAGAAGGTAAGTACACGCCAGAAGATAAACTGTTTATAGTTGATATAAAAGGTGTTCCTTCACAGGTAAAAAATTTGGATTTAAAAGAGTATAGATTAAAAGTTTATGGAAAAGTTAAGAATAGCGTTTCTCTAAGTTTAGATGAGATAAAATCTTTAAAATCTGTTGAAAGAGATGTAGTATTAGAATGTGTGTCAAATGTGAGAGGAGATAAAATCGGAAGAATAAAAGTAAAGGGAGTTTTATTAGAAGACATACTACATATTGTAAATCCAGATAAGACAGCCAAAGAAGTAGTATTTAGGTCTTTTGATGGTTATCATACAAGCATAGAATTAGATTACCTGAAAAATTATCATCCTTTAATAGTTTACGGAATAAATAAAGATGAAGATGGAAAAGTTATAAAAGATTTGTCATTAGACCACGGTTATCCCTTGAGAGTTATCTGTCCAGAAAAGTGGGGTTATAAATCTGCAAAATGGCTAAAAGAGATAGAAGTTGTAGATCATGATTATAAAGGTTATTGGGAAAAATCTGGCTGGAGTGATAGAGCATTAAGAAGAGTTGATTATTTTGATGTTAAATAGATAAAGGGGGCTTACCAAGCCCCCTTTTTGTTTTATATTCTAGGTTTTGGTGTTTTTGGAGAAGATGGTGGTAATACTGGCATTTTTAATGCATCTTCTGGGATTTTTCCAGTTGTAGAGTCTAAGAATGCAACTATTTTATCTATTTCCTCATCAGTTAAGGTTATTCCAAGCTGAGTTTCTCCCATTATCTTAACAGCTTCTCTTATGTCCCACACTTTTCCATCGTGGAAGTAAGGATAAGTTCTTGTTACGTTTCTTAAAGAAGGAACTTTGTAAACATATTTATCAGCTTCATTTTTGGTTACGTTGTATCTTCCTAAGTCGTTAGGGTCTTGGTACGGATAAGGTTTAACTACACCAAACTTTTGGAACATAGTTCCACCTATAGCCACTCCGTTATGGCAAGAAGCACAACCTTTCTCCATAAAAAGCTTCAAACCTTCTTTCTCTTTCTGAGTTAATGCTTTTGTATTACCTTTTAAAAATTCGTCGAATCTTGAAGGTGTTACTAAAGTTCTTTCAAAAGCAGCTATTGCCTTTGCTACGTTGTCATAGTTAACAGGGTCTTTTTCGTTAGGGAATGCTTTTTTAAATTCTGCTACATAACCTTCTATAGTTTTTAATCTTTCTATTACAAGGTTAGGGTCTGGCATTGACATTTCAAGTGGATTGAGGATAGGTCCTTTTGCTTGTTCTTCAAGGGTTTTTGCCCTTCCATCCCAGAATTGAGCTATGTGGAATCCAGCGTTTAAAACTGTTGGAGCGTTTTTACCACCTGTTTGGAACTTATGTCCCAAAGAAGTTTCAACTCCATCAACTCCGTAAGTTGCTAAGTTGTGGCAAGTATTACAGCTTATAACTCCACTTAAAGAAAGTCTTGGGTCGTAGTAAAGCATTTTACCAAGCTGAACTTTTTCTTTAGTTGTAGGATTATCAGAAGGAGCTGGTATTTCTTTAGGTAATGGTTGGAAATAATTCTTTGCTTGATTTAAAAGGTCTTTGTCGTTAATTTTTTGCTGTGCCACAGTATAACCAGCTATTGAACCAACAGCTACCAAAGCAGATAGAGCCATTACTGATAACTTTTTCATCACTGAACCTCCTTATTAGTAATAATTATTAATAATTATAAACCTTAAACTCTACCTTGTCAAATTTAAAAACTGCTTTTAATTATCTATTGTATTGTAAAATATTTTTAGTTTATTGGGAGGACTAAGAAAATGCCACTAACCATACCAGTGGAGTTGTATGAAAAGCTTGCAGAGAAGTTAGGCAAAGAAACTGCGTTAGAAGTAGTAAAAGTATTTGAAGAAACTCAAAAACAGCTTGAAGATAAAGTAGTCGAAGAAACTAAAAAAAGAAAAATTGAACTTAGAGACGAACTTAGAAAAGAGTTAGCCACCAAAGAAGACATACTATTGACCAGACAAGAAATCGAATTAGTCAGACAAGAGATTGAAACTGTAAGGCAAGAGCTGAAAGGTGAGATTGAAACTTTAAGACAAGAAGTAAAAGGAGAGATAAAAGTTTTAAAAATGTGGATAATTGTTTTAGGTATCTTAATGGTTGCATTAAATCAAAACTCTTTGGAGCTGATTTTGAGAATAATTTTTGGAAATATCAGATAGAGGTGTTTAAATGCCATTAGCTATACCAGTGGAGCTGTATGAAAAGCTTGCAGAAAAGTTGGGTAAAGAAACTGCGTTAGAAGTAGTAAAAGTATTTGAAGAAACTCAAAAACAGCTTGAAGATAAAACAGTAGAAGAAACTAAAAAAAGAAAAATTGAACTTAGAGACGAACTTAGAAAAGAGTTAGCCACTAAAGAAGATATACTATTGACCAGACAAGAAATCGAATTAGTCAGACAAGAAATTGAAACTGTAAGGCAAGAGCTGAAAGGCGAAATTGAAGCTTTGAGACAAGAAGTAAAGGGTGAGATAAACGCTTTAAGGCAAGAGGTAAAAGGAGAGATAAAAGTTTTAAAAATGTGGATAATTGTTTTAGGTATCTTAATGGTTGCACTCAATCAAAACTCTTTGGAGCTGATTATGAAAATCATTTTTGGAGCTGTTAAATAATGATAGTTATTTTTGACGTTGACGGCGTTTTGATTGACGTTAGTAAATCTTACCATTACTCTATAAAAGATACAGTTGATTTTTTTTCTAAAAAAGATAACGATTTAAAAGACTTACTTGATATAAAACTGACCTTTGGAATAAATAACGATTGGGACGCATCTTTAGCTGGAATTTTATACGCATTATCAAATAAAGATTTACAAACATTTAAAGAAATTTTTAAACCATACAGCACAAAATTTGAAGACTTTTACAAGTTTGCAAAAGAGAATAGTATAAAACTGCCTGATTATAAAGAGCTTGTTGAATATTTTGAAGAAAAATATAGACAACACAGAGATAAAGAAAGCCTTATAATTCCCCACGAAATTTTATCTGCAATCAGAGAAAAATCTGACGTTATGGGAGTGATAACAGGAAGACCATTTTCAGATTTAGACTACACTTTTAAACTGTTTGGTTTGTATAAATACTTTGATTTAATCATTACAGAAGATGACATACCCCAGCCCCATCTTAGAAAACCGTCTTCTTACCCTATGAAGCTGTTTTTTAAAAAGTTTGATTATAAAAATCCTACATTTTACATAGGAGATACAATAGCAGATTACCTTATGGTTTATAACTACAACAAAGAAGAAGGAAAAAATGTAGAGTTTATACTCCCTGAAAACAATCATAACTCAAATGTTCCATCAAAAGTTAAAATAAAAGACCCACAAAAACTGTTAGAGGTAATTAAATGATAATATCAATAGATGGTCCTGCAGGTAGTGGAAAAAGTACAATAGCAAAACTACTTGCTAAAAAGCTGTGTTTTACATACATAGACACAGGAGCTATGTATAGAGCTTTAGCACTTAAAGTTATAACCTCTTCAATAGACCCAAACAACGAAGAAGAAGTAGTTAAAATTTTAGAAAACACAAACATAGACTTGATAGATGATAAAGTTTTTCTTGATGGAAAAGACGTATCTAACCAAATAAGAACAGAAGAAGTTGGCAATGTAGCCTCAATTATAGCAAGGTATAAAAAAGTCAGAGAAGTAATGGTAAACAAGCAAAGACAGATAGGAATAAACGCAAAAAACGCAGTTATAGAAGGTAGGGACGCAGGTACAAAAATTTTCCCAGATGCAGACCTAAAAATATTCATGACAGCTTCCCCTGAAATTAGAGCACAGAGAAGAGTCCAGCAGCTGAAAGAAAAAGGCTTTTTAGTTGATTACAACCACATACTCCAAAAAATAATAGAAAGAGACAAAATGGATTACGAAAGGAAAGAATCCCCTTTAAGACCAACAGAAGACTACATTATAGTAGATACAACCGATAAAACAATAGAGGAAGTCATTAGCTATATAGAAAATCTGATAAAAAAATGAGAAGAACAGTTGCACTTTTAACAGACTTTGGATTAAAAGATGGTTTTGTGGGAGCTGTAAAAGGAGTTTTACTGTCTATAAATCAAGATTTAAACATTATAGACATATCCCACGAAATTACTTCTTTTGACATATTAGAAGCTGCTATAGTTTTAAATGCAACCTATAAATACTTTCCACAAAACACTATATTTATGTGTGTAGTTGACCCAGGCGTAGGAACAAGCAGAAAGCCTATTGCAGTAAAAACAAAAGATTATTACTTTGTAGCACCTGACAATGGACTTTTAACCCTTGCCCTTAAAAACCAGCAGGTAGAAAAAATAGTACATATAAAAAATTATCAATTAAAAACAGATACAAACACATTTCACGGAAGAGACATTTTTGCACCTGCATCTGGATACCTGTCAAAAGGATCAAGTATTGAAGATTTAGGAGAACCTATCGAAGATTATCAAAAAATATCAAATATTGACCCAATAGAAAAAGATAACAAAATAATAGGTAAAATACTAACCTTTGACAAATTTGGAAACGCAATAACGAACCTGTCTTATCTTCCACAAAACTTTAAACTCTACTACAAAAATTATGTAATATCAGAAGTTAAAAATAACTTTTTAGAAGGAGATAAAGATAAACCAAACCTTATAAAAGGAAGTTTTGGATTTTACGAGCTTTTTATACCGATGGACAGCTTCAAAGAAAAGTTTAACGCCACCAGAGAAGAACAAATTTTGGTAGAATATTAATTTACTTTAAAAAGAGGTAGTTATGGAAAAGATTTTAGAACTTTTAAACCAAATAGCACAAGAGAACAACTTCCCAATTTTCTACCACGATAAAACACGAGAAATATGGATAACTGGATACAGAGAAAATACAAAATTTGATTTGTTTGTAAAGCTGTTGAGAGATGGCAGTTATAAATTCATTTACGAGATTCCACAAGAGAGAAAGGTTGCACTTTTTCTAAACGAAGATAGTTTATTAATCCGCTTAAATAAAATTTTTGGTAAAGAGGTGGTAGAAGATAGATGAAGATGAACATAGGAATAGTAGGACTTCCAAACGTAGGGAAATCTACAATATTTAACGCACTTACAGAAACGGCAAAAGCTTCCGTTGCAAACTATCCTTTCTGCACTATAGACCCAAACGTTGGAATAGTAAACGTCCCAGATGAAAGACTTTACAAATTAGCAGAAATTGAAAAAAGTAAAAACATAGTCCCAGCAACTATAGAGTTTGTTGACATAGCAGGACTTGTAAGAGGAGCAAGTAAAGGAGAAGGGCTTGGAAACCAATTTTTAGCAAACATCAGACAAGTATCAGCTATAGCACACGTAGTTAGATGTTTTGACGACCCTGACATAATACACGTAGAAGGCTCAGTAAACCCTGTAAGAGATGCAGAGATTATAGAAACAGAGCTTATTCTTGCAGACTTACAATCTATAGAAAAAAGATTAGAAAAATCAGCAAAGGCAGCAAAAACAGGCAGTAAAGAAGCAAAGTTTGAAGTAGAAGTATTAGAAAAAGCAAAAGCAATTTTAGAAGATTTAAAACCTCTTAGAACAAATACAGATAAATTTGAAAAAGAAGAGTTAGAATGGCTAAATAAAACTTTATTTCCAATAACTATAAAACCTCTAATGTACGTGGCAAACATTCCAGAAGAAGACCTTCCAAACGGAGAAAACAACCCTTACCTACAACAACTCAAAGAAAAAGCAGAAAAAGAAGGGTCTCCTGTAGTTGTGTTATGTGGTAAAGTAGAGCAGGAGCTGATAGAACTTCCCAAAGAAGAAAGAAAAGAGTTTTTAAACGCTCTTGGTTTAGAAGAACCAGGATTAAACAAGATGATAAAAACAGGATACTCCCTGCTTGGATTGATTACCTACTTTACAGCAGGAGAAAAAGAGGCAAGAGCTTGGACTATCAAAAAAGGCACTAAAGCCCCCCAAGCAGCTGGAGAAATACACTCAGACATAGAAAGAGGATTTATAGCAGCTGAAGTTATAAACTACGAAGACCTAATAAAAATAGGCTCAATACAAAAAGCAAAAGAGCTTGGATTAGTAAGAATAGAAGGAAAAGATTACGAAGTAAAAGACGGAGACGTAATATACTTTAGATTTAATGTGTAAAGATGAAAAAACTACCAATAGGAATACAAAGCTTTAAAAGTATTAGAGAAGATAACTACTACTATGTAGATAAAACGCCTTTTGTCAAAAAGTTAGTAGATAACGGAAAATACTTCTTCCTAAGCAGACCAAGAAGATTTGGAAAATCTCTGTTTGTAGATACTCTAAAACAGGCTTTTTTAGGTAATAAACAGCTGTTTGAAGGACTGTATTTAGAGAAAAACTGGGACTGGAGTGTAAAGTATCCTGTTATACACATAGATTTTGGCGGTGGTGTAGTCAAAGACTCACAAGACTTAAAAGAGTGGATAATAAGACAGTTAAAACATCACAAATTAATATATAACTTGGAAATGGAAGAAACAAATAACATAAGATTTATGTTTAACGACCTTATATTCAATCTATACAATACATATAAAAATCCTGTTGTAGTATTAGTTGACGAGTACGACAAACCGATATTAGACAAAATAGAAGACCAGCAAAAAGTAATTGAAATAAGGGAAGTCTTAAAAGACTTTTACAGCGTTTTGAAGACAGCAGAGCCTTATCTAAAGTTTGTATTTTTAACAGGCGTGTCAAGGTTTTCAAAAGTATCTATATTTAGCGGTTTAAATCAGCTTCAAGACATCACTATATCTCCAAACTTTGCAACTATTTGCGGATATACTCAGTCAGAGCTTGAAACTATATTTGCAGATAGATTGGAAGGAATAGACTTAGAAAAACTAAAATACTGGTATAACGGCTATAATTGGCTTGGTGATAAGGTTTATAATCCTTTTGATATATTACTATTTTTTAGCGAGAAAATCTTTAGACCTTTCTGGTTTGAAACTGGAACGCCAACCTTTTTAGTTAAATTGTTTTACAAAAATAAGTATTATCTACCAAACTTAGAAAACTTGGAAGCTGATGAAGGAATTATTTCTAATCTTGACATAGATAATGTAAAGGTTGAAAATATCTTATTCCAAAGTGGATATTTGACTATAAAAGATACTTACACTCTTGGAGATGAGATTTATTATCTTTTGAGTTATCCTAATTTTGAAGTAAGGACAAGTTTTAACAAGGCATTTTTAAACTACATTGATAGAGTTGGACTAAGCTACAGACCAGAGTCTCAAATTTACAGAAGTTTAGCAGAGAACAATTTAGACAAGTTAAAGGAAACACTATACAGCTTCTTTGCAAGCATACCAAATGATTGGTATAGGAGAAACGATTTAGACAGCTACGAAGGATTTTACGCGTCAGTGGTGTATGCACTATTTACAGGAAGCGGATTAAACACAAAGGCAGAAGATACGACTAACATTGGAAAGATAGACTTAACAGTGTTTTATCAAGACAGAGCTTACATAATAGAGTTTAAAGTGGTAGATAAAGAAGCTGAAAACAAGGCTTTAAGTCAGATAAAAGAGAAAAAGTATTATGAAAAGTATGTAGGAAGCTGTAGAGAGATTTATTTGATTGGTATAGAGTTTAGCAAGGAAAAGAGAAATATAGTTTATTTTGAGTGTGAAAAAGTTTAGTTAAACATAAGTTAAATCTTTCTTTATATATTCTTTATATCTTGGTTTTATTGAGTCTTTGATTACTATGATTAAAAAATAAAAAGGCAGGGCTTTTAGACCCTGCCTTGACGGTAAAATTTATATACCTTAGAATAAGAATCCTAACTCAACAGCTCCAGTTGTTCTGCTGTCTTTGCTATTTCCTTTATCGTTAACGAAAATCTTTTTATCAGAGTTTACGTAAGAAACTTCTGCTCTAATGAAAGTATTCTTAGTTGGATTATAAGTTGGAGTAACTGTAAACGTCCATACAGAATTCTTTTGTCCGCCGGAAATATCAGCTATTGTTGGTATTAATAAAGATTTTTTAGCATCTGCATATTCTATTCTTACAGGAACTTGAACACCAGCCATTGGTTTTACGTTAGCACAAAGAGCTGCACCCCATGCAGAATCACTGTTTCCTTGAACAGCTTTTAAAGATTTATCCGGTCTAAAGTAGTCAACTTCTAATCCGAGAGATACTATTCCAAGGTCTCCACCAACAGTTAAAGCGTAAATATCTCTTCCACCAGCTTCGTTATAAGTATGTAAACCTACATCAACAGGTAATCCAACTTGTTTTAAGTTTCCAGTTATACCTGCTTCTATGTATGTTTTAGGTGTAACTCCTAATGCATCATATAAAGGACTCATTAATTGAGCTCCAACTTTACCAGTTCCTACGTAAACTTTAGCAATACCTGCATCATAAGTAGCTCTTGCACCTGCCATTGCAACTGGGTTAGCTGTGAATAATACACCTCTTGTAATGTGTGGGTTTAAGATTGTGACTGGCCTTTCACCAAAATTAGTCCAGAGTAAACCTGCATCAAGTGTTAAACCTGCAACTGGTTTGTAAGATACAAACGCAAGCCAAGGTTTGAAGTCTGTAGTTTTACCATGTCCTACTAAATCCAAACTAAAAGTATTATTTCCATTTACAACTTTAGAGCTTGCAACTACGGTTGGAGCTTCCCAAGAACCAAACGCAGCTGTGAAACCTATTCCACCGTCTTGAGCTGGTTTTGTTAATCCAACGATTACGTTGTTAACAGAGAATGCATCTTTTGAAAAACCTGCACCTCTTAAGAGATGATCATTGTCTTGAGCGCTGTAAGCTGCAGATACACCACCAAAGAGTGTGATGTCTGTGTTTGCTACTGTGATTTGTCCTGCATTTGCCGCAGTTGTAGCGAGTAATCCCGCTGCTGCTAATCCTACTACTTTCTTCATAGTAAACCTCCTTAAAAAGATTTTTTTAAATTTTCTTAACAAAAAAGTTAACACATTTTAACTATTTTGTCAACAGCTATGATTAAAATCACAATCCCTATTCGGCTTTTAAATATTAAAACTTTAACTTATTCTTTTTTCAATAATCATAGTATCAAAATCCGTGCCAAAAATCAGAAAATCACAAAAACACCAAAAAATCAACTATTTAAACTTATAAACTTATACAGCTTCATCTTTTGCTTTTTTGCAAATTTGCAAAAATAAATCCTACTTGATTAAATTTTTTGAAAAGTTAAATTTTTGAGTTTTTACATCTTCTTCTCTTATCTTATCTACAAACTCTATACCGTCTTCAATTTTCCAATCTTTAAGAGCTCCTGCAAAAGACATTATTCTTTCTTTTTTCTTTTTTTGTAAATAGTCTTTGAGAGCTTCTTGGACTACTTCACTAAAATTTTTAGAATCAATAAATTTTTGAACTTCTTCGTATAAATCGTCTGATATTGAAACTGTTTTCTTTATAACACTCATAATTTTACCTTTACTTAATTTTTTTCTTAAATTAAAGTTAATGCTAAATTTTTATACTTTCAAGATTTTTATTGTTTCCAATTTTTTTAATCCAAAACCGTAATTCACTCTATTTCTAAATATAAAGTTAAAGGTTCATCTACTTTGCTATACTTCCATCTTAAATCTTGGATTTTCTTTTGAAGTTGCCACTTATCTACTTCTGGTTTTGCTATTATCCTTAAAGATAAATCAAACTCCGCATCTTCTTCTGGAGGTTCTATTATCTGAGCTTCTTCTATCTCTGGAAGCTGACTTATTTCTTGCAAAAGTTTTTCGTCCATTATCCCAATCACAGCTCCTCTAACTTTATCTTACCTTCATATATAGCTTTGCCTACAACTACTCCAAATACGCCATAATCTTTTAGTTTATACAGCTGTAGGACATCTTCTAACGAGCCTACGCCTCCTGATGCTATAACATAGTGTTTTAGATTTTCTGCTAAATACTTTGTCCCTTCAATGTTAGGACCTACCATTGCACCGTCTCTGTTTACGTCTGTGTATAAAAATCCAAATATGTCTAAATTATCGTATTTTTTCGCAAATTCCAGTGGAGTGTAATCCGTTTTTTCAACCCAGCCTTTTATAGCAACTTTTCCATCTTTTGCATCTATACCAACTATCACTTTGTTTTTAAAATCTTCTACTATCTTTAAAAACTCATCTTGATTTTCATAGGCAAGACTTCCTATTACTACTCTATCAACGCCAATTTCAAACATAGTCTTAACAGCTTCGTAGCTCCTAAGACCTCCTCCAAACTCAACTGGAATGTTGACAGATTTAACTATACTCTCTACAACTTTATAGTTTTTAGGTTTACCTTCTAAAGCTCCGTCTAAATCTACCACGTGAACGTGCACAGCTCCACAGTCTTGGAAGTACTTTGCCATATCAATTGGGTTGTCTTTGTAAACTTTTATCTTGTCAAACTCACCCTTATAAAGCCTTACCACTTTTCCATCTTTTAAATCTATTGCAGGAATTATAAACTCCTTCAAACCCATTTTTTTACCTTTTTTTAAAAGATTTTTGAAAATTTTAACATAGAGTTAAGCAATGTTAATATTTTTTAATTTTTATGTTGATTTAAATTTTAAATTAAAGTATAATTTATGAAATTTACAACATAAAGCATAACGGAGGTTAGGAATGAAAAGTAGACTCTTTGTAGCCACTATGTTGTCTTTAGCATTGATTTCAAAAGCAGAAGATGTGTTTAAAATTGACAAAGTCCAGTTTACTGCTACTAAATCAGAGAGAGAAGAAAAAGAAATTCCAGCAGGAACCGCTACAATTACAAAGGAGGAGTTAAAGTTTGAAAGAGGTTTTAATCTTTCGGAAAGCCTAAACGAAGTATCTGGAGTAAATGCAGAAACAAAAAATGGTGGTTATGATGTCAGACTTATAATCAGAGGTGGAGGGTTGACAGCTCCCTATGGAATAAGACAGATTAACATTCTTCTTGACGGTGTGCCTATCACAGACCCAGATGGACTGACAAGGCTTGACTTTGTAAACCCTCAACTTATAGACCAAATAGAGATAGTAAAAGGTCCAAACTCTACACTCTACGGAGCTAACGCAATAGGTGGAGTTGTTAACTTTATAACAAAACCTGTATGGGAAGTTCAAGGTTTAAAGTTAAAGTTTGGATACGGAGATTATGTAACATACCTTGCAAACCTTTTATACGGAAACAGCTATAAGGGTAAACTTTTCTACTACGTTGATATTACCAGAAGGTCAACAGAATCTTGGAGAGAGTGGAACGAGTTTAAATCAACCCAAGCATCGTTTAAAATCGGATATATATTTAACCACAACGCATCAGTTGAATCTTACTTTAGCTATACAAAAGCAGATCTTCAACTTCCAAACTCTCTAACAAAACAACAATTTGAGACAGACCCTACAAAACAGTACAAAGAAAACGTATGGATACACTCTGGAAGATACAGCGAAATATACTTTTTCAACACAAAGTATCAAAACCAGCTAACAGACTCATTTACAATAAAACCGTTATTTTATGTCCAAAAATGGCATCATTACCACCCAGTTACAGGCGTAATTAACGACGGTGGAGCTAAAGTTTTTGGAACAGACTTTATAACAGAGCTTAAACACAAACTTTTTGGTATTAATGCTACCTTAATAAGTGGTTTTCAAATTCAGTACGACGATTATAATGCTGATAAATATACTTACGGTGATGTTGCAAAAGATAGAACTGGAAAAATTCTTTACACTTTATCAGACAGGAAAGGAGACTTAGCGGAAACCAATAAAAACAAAATTTTAAAGTATGGATTTTATGCTCAGGAAACTCTTAAACCTACAAACAAACTTTTAATAGATTTAGGGTTAAGATGGGATACGGTTAAATTTAATTTAAACCAGACAACTTACATCTCTTATGACTTTTCTTCAGGCAGATATAAAACTTCAAATCCACCTCAAATTTTTGACAAAACTACAAGTTTTAGGGCTTGGAGTCCAAGAGTTGGTATAAGTTATGGAATTTCTAAGATTGTAAATGTATATGGCTCGTTTTCTACAGGTTTTCAAACACCTCAATGGAGTCAGTTAATACAAAATCCAAACTTAAAAAACGCAAAATCTTATCAGTATGAAGTTGGTTTTAAAGCTGTAAAAGATGATGAGTTTAGTTTAAACACTGCATTCTTTTTCATAGATTCAAGAGATGAAATAATCAGAGTTATTGACGGACAACTTACAACTTACGCAAATGCTGGAAAAATACACAAAAAAGGTGTAGAGGTTGACGGCAGATTTAAAATAGCCAAGGGTCTTTACATAGGTGGGTCTTACACTTTCAGCGATTTTATATACAAAGATTACAAAGAAGTTAAGTATAATCCAACTTTAAGGAGAAACGTTGAATACGACAGAAGTGGGAACAGAGTTGAGTACATTCCAAAACACAAGTACACATTATATCTTTATTACTTTAACCCTTTAGGCTTTAAAGCTAAGATAAATACAAACACATGGGGAGAGTACTACACAAACCCAGCTAATACTGGAAAGTACAAAGGCTATGAGTTTCTAACCAACCTATACCTTGGGTACGAAAGGAAAAACCTTGAGATTGGGTTTAGCGTTTACAACCTAACTGACAAAAAGTATGCTGTAGAAGTCACAGAAGACTCTAGAACGCCTTATAAACCAGGAGCTCCAAGGACTTGGTTTGTAAGTGCAAGTTATAGATTTTAAAAATTTTAGGAGGTGTGGCTATGCAAGAGGTTAAAATAACTTTAATAGAAAAACAACATTCTAATAACATTCTATCTATGCCCATCATAGGCACTGCTTTAACAAACCCTAAAATCTTAAACGGTATAAGAATTTTTTTACTGATTATCTTCCTTTACGCTATAATCTATGGTTATGTCAACCCTACTAAAGAAAATTTATTTACTACAGGACTGTTTTGGGGATTGTTTTGGCCTTTCTTTATGGTTATAACCTTACCTACGGTTGGAAGATTTTTCTGCACAGTCTGTCCTCACGGCTTTTTAGTAAGATTTTTTACAAATATAGGATTAAAAAAGAATCTGCCTAAAAGTTTAAAAAATCCTTTAATAGGCTTATTTTTACTTATAATATCCTACTGGGTAGTAATTTACACGTTTCCAACAGTTTTTAACAAACCTTTACCTACAGCTCTTTTGTTTACATTTTTCACTATATTAGCAATTGTAATATCTTTTATTTTCTCTAATGGAGTGCATTGCAAGTACTTTTGTCCTATAGGTTCTATATGTACCAGTTTTAATAGAGTAGGTTTTACTTGGTTGTCAACAAATCAAGAAGCTTGCAGTAGCTGTAAAAAACCCGAATGTACAATAGCTTGCCCTTATAAGCTAAATCCATCAAAGTTCAACGAAAAAGCTTCTATGGACACATGTACTTTATGTATGGAATGTGCTTACGCTTGTAATGAGGTTAAGTGGGATATTAGAAAATGGGGATACTCTCTTTATCAAAAGATAAAAAAACCTCAAAGCTACGAAGTTTGGACTTACATACTGATTATAGGAGTTATTACTATAACTATGAAGTATCATCACGGACTTTCAAGAACTGGACTTGCTGATTCACTTCCTTGGAATATTATTGGAAAAAAGTTAAATGAAGTTTTTAACTTTCCACATTTTGTTGATGTTAGTGGTTTTATTGCACTTATAATGGGAATTTTATCTGCCTTAATTTTTGCGATTGGAGGATTTAAATTAGCATCAAAGATTCTAAATGTTGATTATAAAAACTTTTTCAACAGTATTGGTTATGCTTTTGCTCCTATAATGATAGTAGGAGGCTTATCTCATGCCTTATCATTTTTCTTTGCTGAATACTATCATCAATTTTTAAACGGCATTTCTCAAGGTTTTCATCTTGGTTTTACAGTTGAACCTTTGGCATCAAGAAAAGATGCATGGCTAAGAGTGTTTACAATATTTACCTACATAGCAGGTTTTTGGAGCATGTACCTTGTTTACCACAGAATGAAATTAGAAAATTACCACTTACATCCAAAATTTAAACTTGCTTTGATTTTTGCAATGGCTTTACCTATTTTTTATGTTTTACTTTCAATATTCCAGCAGTATGCGTTTATGGCTTACCCACCCACGTTTACACATCACCACCACTAACAGTGGTATAATTTTCTAAAATTCTTATACGGGAGTTTAGAATGAGCTTAACAGATATAATATTGAAACTGGCTCTGGTGGGTGGCGACCCCGTCCTTTACATTCTTTTAATTATGAGTATCATTACGATAGCCATAATCATAGAAAGGTTTATGGCTTACAAAGTAATAGAGCAAAACTTAGACAAGTACGACCCATTGGAGCTGAGACTCCAACTTGAAAAAAGGCTGGGAATACTTGCCACTTTTGGAAACAACGCTCCATTTATAGGACTTTTTGGAACTGTTTTAGGCGTTATAAAAGCATTCCACCACTTAGGAACATCTTCAGAGTTTGGGGTAAGAGTTGTTATGACAGGAATATCAGAAGCTCTGGTTGCCACTGCTATGGGACTGTTTGTAGCAATTCCTGCAGTTATTGGTTATAACTACTTTGTAAGAAAGATGAAGTTTTTACTTATGATGTATGAGAGTAAAAAATGATAGACATTCACCACCCTCACGACTCTCTGTTTAAGTATATTTTTGGTAATGTAGAAAACTTTAAAACATTCTTAAAACACTTCATTCCTGATATTTATAAAAATTTAGACTTAAACAGTGTAAAACTTATAAACACAGAAAAACAAGCAGAAAATAAAAAAAAGTTTTTCCTTGACCTTGCTTTTGAATGTAATTTAAACAATTTAGACAGCCAAATATATGTAGTATTTGAACATAAATCTTACCCTGATAAATTAGTGCCAGTCCAGATAATGTATTACTGTGCTTCTGTTTGGGAGCAAGATTTAAGAGAAAAAAAAGACTACACTCCTATAATACCAATAGTTTTCTATCACGGTAAACAAAAGTGGAACATTCCCAAAAACCTACAAGAACATTTTAAAAATTTTCCATTAAAAAACTACATAATAGACTTTAACTACTATCTTATAGATTTAGGTCAGATTGATGATAACTACATTTTAAAAAATATCCACGACAACCTTTGCCTAATGGCTACTTTATATACAATGAAAAACATATTTGACGATATAAAAAAACTAAAACCTCTTGTAAAAGAGTTAATAATTGCACACAATCAAGACTGTGTTTATATTATCCTTAACTATACAGTTGCAATTACTAAAAAACCAGAAGTTATAGAAAGTATAATTTTAGAAGCAGGAGGTGATAAAGATATGATGTTATTAACGGAAAAATGGGAGATGGAAGGTTTAAAAAAGGGACTAAAAAAAGGTTATATAAAAAGTATATTAAACTTAATAAAACTAAAGTTTCAACCAAAGCCTGAAGAAATCCAGACAATAGAAAATAAGCTCTTATCTTTTGAAGATGAAGAAAAGTTTGAAGAAGTTTTAAAGATAGTAGCTACAGCTGACAGTTTTGAAGAGATTAAAAACAAAATACTTTGAGGTAGAGGACAGATGAAGATTACTGACGAGAATGACAGAGAAATATCAGAAATAAATATGATTCCTCTTGTTGATATAGTCCTTGTTATACTTATTATATTTATGGCTACTGCTACCTTTATGGTTGAAGGTAAAATACCCCTTGACCTTCCAAAAGCAAAAACAGGGGAACCTTCAAAACAACTCCAAAAAAGAATAGAGATAACTATTAAAAAAGATGGAGTTTACTTCCAAGACCAAAAAGTAGATTTAGATAAACTAAAGTCCATTCTTGAAACAGAAAAACAGAATGTAGAAAATCCAGTTGTTGCTCTAAGGGCTGAAAAAGATGTGCCTTTTCAAGATGTTATAAGTGTTATTGACGTTTGTAGGCAGGTAGGATTAGAAAAGTATGTAATTGAAACAAAAAAAGAGTAATCTATGGAACAAAAGGAGAGAAAAGTATTAGCAGTATCCATAGTTTTATCTATTGCCATTCACCTTACAATTTTTCTTCTACTTTATATATTTAACCTTCCAGAGAAAAAAGAGAAAGAAAAAATCATAACCATAAGCTTAGAAAACCTTCCACCTGTAAAAGAAAAACCTTCTATCTCAGAAGAGAAACAAACAATTCAGCCAAAACCTCAACCTGTTAAACCAATAACACCAAAACAAGAAGAAAAAATACAGCCTAAAGTAGTAGAAAAAACTCCACAGGTAGAAGAAAAACCAAAACAAGAAACAACCTCACAAGAGTCAAAACCTCAAATAACTCAAGACAAAACAACCGTAAAACAAGAGAGCTCACAACCTCCACAACCTCAAACTCCACCAGCAAACCCACAACCTATAGACATATCAAAAGGACATCCAGACACATTCAAACAACCTGAGAAAAAAGAAGAGGACATAAACGGTTATCTAAAAGAGCTTATCAGATACCTAAACCAGCAAGCAAGGGAAAGAGACTTATACCCTCCTATTGCAAAAAGACTTAAAATAGAAGGACAGGTGATAGTTAGAGTTACGATAAACGAAGACGGAACTATAGATGAAAACTCAATAAAAATAGTAGACCCAAGCGGTTATAATGTTTTAGACAAAGGAGCGATAGAAATATTAAAAAAACTTCAACCTTACAAAAAACCACCTAAAAGAATAACTGTTGAAATTCCTATAGTTTTCCAAATAATATATATGTAATGAAAAAACTTAAAATATTTGCTGATGGGTCTTGTTTAAAAAATCCCGGTCCTGGTGGATACTGTTCCATAATAACAGACGGTGAAAAGAAAGCCATAATAAAAGGCTCAGAAAAAAATTCCACCAACAATCGTATGGAGCTCACAGCTGTAATAAAAGCCCTTGAATCATTAAAAAAATCTCCATACGAGATTGAGCTGTACACAGACTCAAACTACGTAGTTAATGGAATAAACTCTTGGCTTGAAAAATGGATTAAGAATAATTGGAAGACATCTTCAGGAAAACCTGTTGAAAATCAAGATTTGTGGAAAAAATTGTATGAATTACTACAAAAACATAAAGTAAAAGCTTTCTGGATAAAAGGGCACAGCGGACATCCTGAAAATGAATACTGTGATAAAATAGCTAAACAAGAGGCTCTGAAAGTAAAAGATGAAAAAAAGTAAAACAAAAACAACTTACGTATGTAGTGAATGTGGTGCAACCTTTCCCACTTGGGTAGGAAGATGCTCTGTTTGTGGGTCTTATAACTCTGTTTCAGAAGAGATAGTAGATTTTAAAAAAGAAAAAAGCTTTATAACTAAAAACATTTATCCAAAACCTATTACAGACCTTAAAACAGATATAACGCTGTCAAGGATAAAATCAGGATTTGATAACTTTGACACTGCCATAGGTGGCGGATTTGTAGCAGGGCAAGTAATTCTAATATCAGGAGAGCCTGGGATTGGAAAGTCCACTTTACTTCTCCAAATCTCTTCTTATCTTTCAAAAGATAAAAAAGTTCTTTACGTATCAGCTGAAGAGTCATCTTATCAGATTTATATAAGAGCTGAAAGAGTGAGAGCGTTAAAAGAAAACCTATACATACTTTCTGACACAAACTTAGAAAATATAATATCAGCTATAGAAAACTTAAACCCTGATTTGATAGTTTTAGATTCCGTTCAAACTGTTTACTCTGAAAATCTTGAATCTCCTGCAGGGTCTGTATCGCAGGTTAAGTATGTAAGCAGTAAAATTACTGAAATCTCAAAGTCAAAAGGTATTATATCTTTAATTGTGGGTCAGGTAAATAAAGAAGGAAGTATAGCCGGACCAAAGGTTTTAGAGCATCTTGTAGATACTGTAGCTCAGTTTGAAGGAGAAAAAGGATACGCTTACAGGATACTAAGAGTTTTAAAAAACAGATTTGGAAGCTCCGGAGAGATTGCAGTTTTCAATATGACAGATAAAGGAATGGAAGAGGTTTTAGACCCATCTTCGTTTTTCATATCCCAAAGACCTCAAGACCAAGCAGGAAGTGTAATATTTCCATACACTGAAGGGTCAAAACCTATACTTGTGGAAGTCCAAGCACTTGTATCAAAAACCTTTTATCCTGTTCCACAAAGAAGAAGTCAAGGTATAGACTTAAATAAAATATCAATCATAACAGCTGTTATGGAAAACCATTTAAAAATAAACTTAAAAGATAAAGATATATTTGTTAACGTTGTAGGGGGTATAAAAATAGATGAACCAGCAGTAGATTTAGCAGTTGCCACCGCTATTTTTTCAGCTTATAAAAATATTCCTATTCCTAATGATATGGCAGTTTTTGGGGAAATAGGACTAACAGGGGAAGTAAGGTCTGTTCATTTTGAGGACATTAGAATAAGAGAGTGTAAAAGCAAGGGTTTAAATCAGATACTTGCCCCAACAAGCTATAAAGATAAGGACATAAATATAACAAATGTAAAAAATCTGAAAGAGATATTAAACATTTTTTAACTAAAAATCAAATTTAAATCATACCAAAAAGTTTTTTAGATTTATAATATTTTTTACACTTATTAAAATAGGAGTTTAAAGATGAAAAAGAAAAGAGGAGCAGATATAGTTGTAGATGTATTAATACACGAAGGAGTTGATACTGTATTTGGTCTTCCCGGTGGTGCAATAATGGAAGTTTATGATGCCCTTTTTGACGCACCTTTTAGAAATATTTTAACAAGACATGAGCAGGCAGCTTGTCATATGGCAGATGGTTATGCAAGGGCTACAGGTAAAGTAGGAGTAGTAATTGCAACATCAGGACCAGGAGCTACAAACTTAGTTACAGGACTTGCAACTGCGTATATGGATTCTATTCCATTGGTTGCAATAACAGGTCAAGTTCCAAGACATTACATAGGGACAGATGCATTTCAAGAAGCCGACGTTATTGGGATAACAAGACCTATAACAAAACATAACTTTTTAGTTACAGATATAAAAGACCTACCTCTTATTCTAAGACAAGCTTTCTACATAGCAAGAACCGGAAGACCTGGACCTGTTTTAGTAGACATTCCAAAAGACATTACACAACAGGTTGCAGAATACTACATACCTTCCGATGAAGAAGTAAAAGAGTCTTTACCTGGCTATAATCCTCACGTAGAAGGTAATCCTGTACAGATAAAAAAAGCTGCAGAGTTAATAAGAAAAGCAACAAGACCTGTTTTATACGTTGGTGGTGGAGCTATACTATCAGGTGCTGCAGAAGAAGTAACAAAATTAGCAAGATTAACAAAGATACCGGTTACTACTACAAATATGGGAAAAGGTGCATTTCCGGAGACAGACCCTCTATCTCTACACATGTTAGGTATGCACGGAACGTACTACGCTAATATGGCGGTTTATCACAGTGACTTACTTATAGCAGTCGGGTCAAGATTTGATGATAGAGTCACAGGAAAGATATCAGAGTTTGCACCAGAGGCAAAAATAATCCACATAGATATAGACCCGGCTTCAATAAGTAAGACAATAACAGTAGACGTTCCTATCGTTGGAGATGTAAAAAACGTCCTTCAAAAACTTATAAAAGAGTTAGAAGAAAAACCAGTAGAGTGGGTAGCTGCGAGAGAAAACTGGTTAAAGCAGATACAAGAATGGAAGGAAAAACATCCACTATCCTACAGAAAATCAGATAAAATAATAAAACCACAGTACGTAATAGAAGAGATTTATAACATAACAAACGGAGATGCTATTATATCAGCCGGTGTAGGACAGCATCAGATGTGGGCTGCAATGTTTTATAAATACAGTTATCCAAGACAGTTTTTAAACTCAGGCGGTCTTGGAACTATGGGATTTGGATTTCCTGCATCTGTCGGAGCTAAGATAGGAAGACCAGAAAAAACTGTATTTGCAATAGAAGGTGATGGTTCTTTTATAATGAACATACAAGATTTAGCAACAGCAGTTCAATATAGAGTCCCAGTAAAAATTGCTATAATAAATAACGGATTTTTAGGAATGGTAAGACAGTGGCAACAGTTTTTCTACGATAGTAGGTACGCAAGTGTTTGTTTATCAGTCCAGCCGGATTTTGTAAAATTAGCAGAAAGTTTTGGAGCAGTTGGATTAAGGGCAACTAAACCTTCCGAAGTTAGAGAAGTTTTAGCAAAAGCTATGGAGATAAACGATAGACCTGTCCTAATTGATTTTGTTGTAGATAGAGAAGAAAACGTTTTACCAATGGTTCCAGCAGGAAAAAGCTATAGAGATATGATTTTAACACCTAAACAGAAAGGTGAAGCAGAAACTATGTACTTAGTGGGGTAAAATATATGAGTGAAATAAAAGTATTAAAAGAAAGGCCACAGCCAGAAAAAAAGATAGGAAGGCACGTAATAACAGTTAAAGTTCAACATAACTTTGGAGTTTTAGCAAGAATTACTGGACTTTTTGCAGGAAGAGGTTATAACATAGAAAGTCTTACAGTAGGAAGAACCCACGAGCCAAACATAGCAAGAATAACAATTGTTGTAGAAGGAGATGAAAGAGTTATAGAGCAAATTATAAAACAGCTTAGAAAATTGATAGAAACACTAAGAGTGAGAAATATAACCGATATCCCTCACATAGAAAGAGAGCTCGCACTTATAAAGATACATACCGAAAACGACAGAACAAGGGACGAGATAATGAGACTGGTAAACATATTTAGGGCAAAGGTTGTAGATGTCTCAACAGATACTTATACAGTAGAGATAACAGGAGACGAAGATAAAATAGAAGCTTTTATAAGTCTTATTAAACCTTTTGGTATTAAAGAAATGGCAAGAACAGGGACTTTAGCGATGGTAAGAGAGTCTGCAACAACTAAAGTTATAATGGGGGAAAGGTTTGATTAAAAAATTAATTTTTACATTATCCTTTATCTCCTTTTCTGCTTATGCGCAGGATATTGCGATAGCGAAAGCCTCTATAGAGAATCTACCAGATAGTTATTCAGACTATTTAACAGAATTTTTAATAAATAATGTATCAGGAGCTTCTTTACTTACGAAAGGAAAGGAACCTTTATACGTAATATACCCATCTTTAAGCTGGGAAGGAAAAGCTTATAATATGTGTATAAAAGTTTACAAAGCAAACAATCCTTACTCATCATCATGTGTAACAGTTAACTATGCAGAAGATATGTACTCAAGATTAAAAACATTACAAAATAATGAATTTTTTAAACTAAAAGACATACCTGAAAAAAAAGTAAACATAAGAGTTCAGCTTAATACCAACCCTCTGTATAATAAAGTTAAACTCTTATCTCAAAAAGGAGATAACTTAACAAGATATGTAGATATTACAAAAGGTACAGACGGTATAAAAGTAGGCAATGGTTTTGTAAATCTAAATGTTATAATGTTAGATGATGAAACCGCTGGTAAGGTTTTTAAACTCTTAATTGAAAATAACAAAATAGAAAAAGTTGTAGTAGAATAATTAAAAATTTCATTCAGGAGGAAAAAATGGCAAACATCTATTACGATGAAGATGCTTCTTTAGATTATTTAAAGGACAAAACTGTAGCGATTATAGGATATGGTAGTCAAGGACATGCCCATGCATTAAACTTAAGAGATAGTGGAATAAAAGTAATAATAGGTCTACTTGCAGGAAGTAGGTCTATAGAGAAAGCAAAAGCAGAAGGTTTTGAAGTTTACAGCCCAGATGAAGCTGCTAAAAAAGCAGACGTTATAATGATACTTACTCCTGACACTGTTCAGCCACAACTTTTCTACTCTGCTATACTTCCTAACTTAGACGAAGGAAATGCTTTAGCATTTGCCCACGGATTTAACATACACTTTGGACAAATAGTACCACCTGCTTATGTAGACGTTTTCTTAGTAGCACCAAAAGGACCAGGACACTTAGTTAGATGGATGTATGAAGAAGGAAAAGGTGTTCCCGGACTGTTTGCAGTTTACCAAGATTTTACAGGCAACGCAAGAGAGATAGCAATGGCTTACGCAATAGGAATAGGCTGTACAAGAGCAGGACTTATAGAAACTACTTTTAAAGAAGAAACAGAAACAGACCTTTTTGGAGAGCAAGCGGTCTTGTGTGGTGGAGCAACTGCCTTAATAAAAGCTGGATTTGAAACCCTTATAGAAGCTGGATATCAGCCAGAAGTTGCTTACTTTGAATGCTTACACGAATTAAAGCTCATTGTAGACCTTATATACCAGTACGGTATATCTGGAATGAGATACTCTATATCTGACACTGCAAGGTATGGAGACGTTACAAGAGGAAAAAGAGTTTACGAAGCTGTAAAACCTATCTACAAAAAAATATTAGAAGAAATACAAGAAGGTGAGTTTGCAAAAGAATGGATACTTGAAAACGTAGCAAACAGACCACACTTTAACGCTCTTGTTAAAAAAGATGAAGAACATCCTGTTGAAAAGGTAGGAAAAGAGTTAAGAAAAATGATGCCATGGCTTGGTGGTAAAAGTTTATAAAAAGGATAACTATGAACTTAACGTCAAAAAGAAAAAGCATTAAAAAAGTTTATGAGCCGGTAGGGGTTCTCCTCGCGAGAACCCGTATAACTCCAAACATAATAACAATAATATCAGTTATAATCGGTATTTTAGCAGCTATATCCTTTTACAAAGAAAAACCTTTAGTAGGTGCAACTTTAGTTTTCATGAGTGGTTTTTTTGACCTACTTGACGGTGTCGTTGCAAGAGAGAAAGATAAAGCATCAAAGTTTGGTGCAGTATTTGACTGGCTTGCGGATAAATTTGTTGATGGATTTTTACTATTCTTTATAGGAATTACATATTCCACTCCTTACCTTACAGCTTTAGCAATAACTGTAAGTATGCTACACACATTTATAAAACCTGTTGCTTACGCTGAAATAGGATTTTCAAACAGACAGAAAGGAAAGATAGATGACCCCCTTGAAGGTATAGGATTTTTTGGAAGACCTGAAACTCTTTTAACAATAATTGTATTTTCTATTTTTGAACATTTTAAAATTTTAGGTGGACTTGAATTTGGATTTGTTCTAATAACAGCATTAACTACCTTATCTTTACTTCAAAGGATTGTATATCTTTACATAAAGTACAACAAAGATTACGATTAAGAGGACAGTATGAAAAGACCTTACACGATAATAATTTCAGAAGTTACAGTTGACGGAAAACTTACACTGGCAAAGGGTGTATCTTCAAAGGAAATAATGAAATTTATGGATGAAGAGGCAAACAGATACCTTCACGAAACAAGAGCAAAAGTAGACGGTATAATGGTTGGTGCAGAGACCATAAGAACAGATAATCCATATTTAACAGTAAGATACGTAAAAGGCAAAAATCCTACCAGAATTATACCTACCTCTACAGCTGACATTTCCTTAGATGCAAATGTTTTGAAAAAAGATGCTCCTACCATAATAATAACAACTGAAAAAGCTCCTGAAGAAAAAGTCAAAGCATTATCAGAAAAAGTAGAAGTTGTAAAGATAGGAGATGAAAAGGTTGACCTTATAATGATGATGGACTTTCTATATAACAGAGGAATACATACTTTAATGGTTGAGGGTGGTTCTACTCTTAACTGGAATTTATTAAACTTAGGACTTGTAGATGAAATAAGGATTATACATATGCCCTTCATAGTAGGTGGAACAGATACTCCTACGTTAGTTGGTGGAGAAGGTTTTAAAAGTTTAGATGACGTGATAAAGTTAAAATTAAGGGCTCACTTTATGAGAGGGTCTCATCTAATTACAGAGTGGGAAGTCAAGTATGAAAGTTGAAGTTTTATACTTTTCACAAGTAAAAGACAAAGTAGGGAAAAGTAGCGAGATTTTAGATTTTGATGGCATTAAAGTTGAAGACTTAATCAACTATTTAACAAAGACTTATCCAGACATTAAAGAGATTTTACAAAAGTCTATGATTGCTGTTAATGAACATTATGCAGATAAAAACACTTCTTTAAAAGAGAACGATAAAGTTGCGATAATACCACCTGTAAGTGGGGGATAAATTAATCTTTGGAATTTTAGCAGATTTAACTGTACTGATTCATTTTTTGTGGATTTTGTTTTTAATTTTTGGTTCTATCTTTGGAGTAAGACACAAAAAGGTAAAATACATTCACATACTGGGCTTAGTATTCTCAGTTTTTCTTCAAGTTTTTAATCTTACTTGTCCTTTAACTTATTTGGAAAATTTCTTTAGAAAATTGGCTAAAGAAAATCACTATGAACAAAGTTTTATATCCTATTATCTTGAAAAACTTGTTTATATAGAGATAAATCCTACTTTAATTTTTATAGCAACGTTGATAATGGTAGGAGTCCATTTTATAATTTATAAAAAGTTTTCAAAACAAGGAATCTAAAATGAGTTTTTTAAAGATTTTTTATGTAATTGGGCTTTTGTTAACTGTTTTATCCTGCACCAAAACAGAAGAAAAACCAGATTTAGTCGTAGATATAAAAGTATCAAAAAACGGATATCAGCCAAATGTTATAACAGTAGAGAGAAACAAAGTTATACTTTTTAGAATCACAGCTGTAGATGAAGGAATAGAACAAGACCCAAACTCAAAATACTATGGACACTGCTTTTACATACTACCACCTTACGATGTTATGGTAGAAAACATAAAAAAGGGAGAGACAAAAGAAGTAAAAGTAAAGATGATATACCCAGGACACCACATATTTACCTGCCCTTACTGTGTAGATTTCTTTCCAACAAAAGGTGATATTTACGTTAAGTAGAAAATCTTTTAGAGTACAAAAATACAAAAAATCCTAAAATTGGAAAAACACTCATAAGCATTGCTGACAATCTATAATTATCCTGTGATATAAAAAGCAACGTCCCCCAGATGAACAGTCCCGTTGTTGAAGCAAGTCTCTCAGTTAAAGATAAAAAAGACATTCTTGTAGATACCTCTTCGTGGGGAAAGTTTGAGATTATGTAAACTCTTGATACAGTCCAAAGGTGTGATAGAGAAAATCCTGCAAAAAACCCAGCTACTAAAATTAAGTCTTTTGGAATAAAAGGTAGCGATATTAAAAATCCTGCCCATAAGAAAAAACCCAGTGGAAATACCTTATCACTCGAAAACTTGTCTAAAATTTTACCCCAAAAAACACCTCCTACTATACCCCCCACAGCTGAAAGACCAATTACTTTGTAAATTTGTGTATCTTCCAAACCAAAAACATTTTTTAGATAGATACTCATCATAGCTATCAAGGTATTTGCTACTTCTGTTAAAGATAAAATAGAGATTATAGTTAGGATAAACCTTTTATCTTTAAAAACCTCTTTTAGACTTACATTATGTTTTTGAGATGGATTTTCTAAAAAAAGAAAAGAAGGAATAGCAAATAGAAAGAAAATTAATCCTGTTATAAAATAAACTGCAGGAATAGACAAAACTTTTGCAAAAAAGATAAGTGCAATTGCTGACCCAACATATCCAAAACTCACCCCAAAACCAGATGCTAAACCCTTTGTCTCAAAATTTAAAAGTAGTGAGTTATAAAAAACAAAACTCTGCTGATGGGTTATGGACATAAGAGAAAAAATAAAGAGAGACAAAATTGGTAAACTTTCTAAAAAACCCAAGGAAAAACATAAAATGGCTGTTAAAGTAGCAAAAACAATAAACCCTTCTTTCCTTTTTCCAGTTCTATCAACGTACTTACCTATCTCAAGAGCAAACAAAAAAGAAAGTAAAAAAGAAAAACTGTAAACGTAGCTGTAAATTTTCGGGTCAACGTACTTTGTTATATAAAGGGGGAAGAAAACAGAGTAAATTAAAGCTCCTAGTATGGTTTCCCCTGTATCAAAGAGAGAAAAGGAGAGTATTTTTTTCATTACTCTAAGTTAACAAGATTTTTTAAGTTTTTTATCTCTTCTTCTGTTAATGGGCGATAATTTCCTATCTCAAGATTTTTATCAAGTTTAAGATTGCCCATTCTAATTCTTTTTAGATACTTAACAGGATGACCTAAAGACTGCATTATCTTTTTTACTATGTGGTACTTTCCTTCTGAAACTGTTATTAAAATTTTAGACTCTTCTTTTGATGAAGATAAAACCTTTACTTTAAAAGGTTTTGTTTTGTATTTGTCTTTTTTCAAGTAAATCCCTTCTTTTTCAAAAGGAGAAAAATCGATTTTTGAAACATCTCCCTCTACAATGGCATAATACTCTTTTTCTATGTTCCACTTTGGATGGGCTAATCTGTGTGCCAATTGACCATCTGTTGTTAGTATTAAAAGTCCTTCTGTGTCTAAGTCTAATCTTCCTATGGGAAAAAGTCTGTCTTTGATAGGCTCATCAGTTAAAAGCTCTATTACAGTTGGATAGTTTTCATCGTAAGTAGCAGTTATATACCCTGAAGGCTTGTTTAACATAAAGTAAAAATTTTCCTGATATTCTACATCTTCATCTTCCACTGTTATTTTATCTTTTAAAGGGTCTATATGTATAGAAGGGTCTTTTACTTCTTTATCGTTTACCTTTACAAATCTTTTTTTTATGAGTTTCTGAACCTCAGACCTACTTCCAAAACCTTGATTTGCTAAAAATCTATCTAATCTAATATTAGGCTCCTTTTTTATAAAGGGGCATAAAAGCCCCATTTTTATACAATTACTTGTTTACAGCTTCTTTTAATGCTTTTGCAGCTGTAAATGCCACTACTTTTCTTGCAGGGATTTTAATTTCTTTTCCTGTTCTAGGGTTTCTACCTTTTCTTTCTTTTCTCTCTCTTACATTAAATATTCCAAATCCAGGAATAGCTACTCTTTCTCCCTTAGAGATAGCGTCTACTACCGCCTCTATGGCTGCATTTACAGCTTTCTCAGCCGCAGCCTTTTTTAAACCGGCTTTCTGTGCAACAACTGATATAAGTTCTTTTTTTGTCATATCACACCCTCCTAAAAATATTTATTAACAAAAATTAAATTTACCTAAAAAATTATTATTTGTCAATATATTTTTTCTAAATCTTCGTTTTCTCTTGTTTTCCATCTTTTATGAACCCACAGGTACTGGTCAGGGTGTTTTCTTACATACTCTTCTATCTTTTTTGTATAAGCTTGGGTAATGTTAAAAGCTGTTTCATCTTCTGTACTCCCTTCCTGATAATAAAGCTTTTCTACAGTAAGGTAATATCTTTTATCTTCTTCGTTAAAATAAAGATATGAAGTTAATATAGGAACTTTATACTTGGCAACCAATTTAGCAGGAAAGTTAACTGTTGAAGCTTTTAACCCAAAAAAATCAACAAAGTATCCCCTGTGTCGTAAAGCGTTTTGGTCTACTAAAAAACTGATTACTTCTTTATTTTTTAGGGCGTTTAGAAAGTACTTTAATGGTTGGTCATGGTAAATTATTTTTATTCCTGACTCTTCTCTTATCTGAGTTATTATTTTGTTTATCTTTTCATTTTTTTGCCTGTAAGCAAGGCTTGTAAGACCGTTTAAGTAGTAGGAAAGTCCTGTTCCGCACATTTCCCAGCTTGATATGTGCCCTGATACTATTATTCCTCCTGTTTTTTTTATTTCTTCTAATAAATCCAAACCTTTTTCTATTTTAACTATATCTTCTATCTTCCCTGACTTTACATAATAAGGTTGTCTTGGAAATTCAACAATAACTCTTCCTATATTTTGTAAAGATTTTTTTCTAATGTAATCTCTCCAATTTTTATTCTTATCTGGAAAAGCTACACTTAAATTTTTCTCAATAACATCTTTACGATAGTTGATAAAGTATAGAAAGTTTCCAATTTGGTCTGCTTTTTTTAAAGCTTTTTTTCTATCTAAACTCTTGAAGTAGTTAAATGTAAAATTTATAAACCTATCAAGCATTCACTTTTGAAAATTGCTTTAACTTACTGACAGCTAAAGAGAATATTTTTTTATCTTTGTCAAAGGATAGTTTTTCTTCTACTTGGTTTATAGGAACCCATTCTGCAGCTTCTATTTCTTCTTTTTGTGGATTTAACTCTCCACCTACGTATCTCATTAGGTAGTAATAAACAAACTTGTGAATTGTATCAACACCAGACCTGTACCAATACTCTACATTTCCTAAGTAATCAAGAACTTCTGCATCTACTCCTGTTTCTTCTTTAACTTCTCTTACAGCTGCATCTTCTCTCTTTTCTGTTCTTTCTATATTTCCTTTAGGAAAACCGTATCTGTCTTTATTTTTAATAAGTAGAATATAAATTTGGTCTTGGTCTTCTTTAAATACAACTCCACCTGCAGAAAATTCCCACTTTACACTCATATTCCACTCCTGTTAAATTTTAGTTAAAAAATTTTAAAGAAAATATATTATATCATTTACTTCTACATGATTAAATGCTTTATTTAGTCTCCAGCATTTTCTTAAGCACTTCTTCCCAAACTGGAAGAACTTTTTTCTTTACGTTTTCATCCATTTTAGCAACTTCTGGCCAATCTCTTAAGTAGCCTTCCTCTTTCCATTTTGTAGTGGCATCTATCCCCATTTTTCCGCCAAACCCCACGTAATTCGTTGAGTGGTCTAAAACATCTATAACCCCTTTTTGTATTATCACATCTCTTGACGGATCAACGTTATTACCCCATATCCATAGAACTTCGTTTAAATCTTGAACATTTACCCAGTCATCAAACACAACTATATTCTTTTCAAACATTAGCTGCCCTAATCCCCACAGTGCGTTTATTACTTTAAATGCATGACCTGGATATCTTTTTTTAATAGAAACAAAAGCAAAGTTATGGAAGCATCCTGCTATTGGAAGGTTATAATCTACTATTTCTGGAAGATTAAACTGAACCATAGGAAGGAATATTCTTTCCGTGGCTTTTCCAAGCCAGCCATCTTCCATCGGTGGTTTTCCTACTATCGTTGTTTGATAGATTGGGTCTTTTCTGTGGGTTATACAGGTTATGTGCATTAGAGGATACTTATCTACTGGTGTGTAAAATCCTGTATGGTCTCCAAAAGGTCCTTCATCGTGTAAAGGCTCCGATGGGTCTATGTAGCCTTCTATTACGATTTCTGCATCGGCAGGAACCTCTAACGGAACTGTTTCACATTTTACTAACTTAACACCTTTTTCTCTTATTATTCCTGCAAATAAAAACTCGTCAACATCTTCTGGAAGTGGGGCAGAAGCACAGTAAGTTATTACAGGATCTGCACCTATAACTATTGCAACAGGTATCTTTTGTCCTAACTTTTTTGCTTTCCAGTAGTGGTGTGAACCACCTTTGTGGATCTGCCAATGTACTGTTAGTTTATCCTTATCTATCAGCTGTATCCTATACATTCCTATGTTTCTTATACCGTTTTCAGGGTCTTTTGATATAACTATAGGAAGTGTTATAAACCTTCCTCCGTCTTTTGGCCAGCACTTTAAAACAGGAAAGTCAAATACGTTAATATCATCTCCTTTTTTTATAACTTCTTTACATTTTCCGTCTTTTACTATAACTGGTAAGGCATCGTTTAATTTTTTTAACTCTGGAAGCTTTTTTATTTTATCTAAAAATGTGTTTGGTATCTCTGGCTTTACTATCTTATACAGCTTCCATCCTATATCTTCAAAGTTTTTGACTCCAAGAGCCATTTTCATTCTTTTTTCACTACCAAAGGCATTTATCAAAACAGGTATGCCCTCATAACCTTCAACATTTTCAAAAAGAAGTGCTTTGCCACCTGCGAGCATCTTCATCATTCTATCTGCTATCTCTGTGATTTCAAGGATAGGACTTACTTTTGATTTTACTCTGATAAGTTCGTTGTTTTTTTCTAAATCTCTTATAAACTCTCTCAAGTCTTCGTAAGGCATCTTATTCTCCGTTTGCAGAAACTTCTCCTGCAGGGGCTTGATTATCTTTAACTAATTTTATATGTTTTTTTATTACAAGTCCACCTGATACAATTGTTCTCATTGCCTCTTCAACGGTTAAATCTGTTATTATAATGTCTTGCTTTTTCACCATAATAGCAAAGCCAGAAGTAGGGTTAATTGCAGCAGGAACAAATACAATATAGTAGTCTTCTTCACATATTTTTAACTGATTAGCTATAAAACCTATTGCATAGGTATCTTGATGAGGAAATCTAACCAAAGCAACTTTAGAAAAGTTTTCCTTTTTTGAAAAGAGAGTCTCCATAGTTTGTTTTGTAGCGTTGTAAACAGACCCTGCAACTGGAATCTTTGATATTAAAGACTCTACATACGCTAAAAACTTCTTACCAAAGTAATTTTGAGCAAGAAGTCCAAGAATAAATATTATAGATAGGGTCACTAATATACCTAATCCTGGAATATGAGGCGTAGGAATTCCAATCTCTTCTAAATACGGAAGTATTAGGTTGTTTACGACGGATAGAAGGGTTTTTATAACCCATACAGTTACAATTATAGGGATTAAAACAAATAATCCTGTTATGAATATGTTTTTAATATTTATGCTTTTCATTACTTTTTAACCGCCTCTGGTCTTCTTACAGGTTCTGGCAAGTATTGAACTGCTGGTATCCCTGTTGGTTGAGGATATAAATCCATAAGTGCGTATACTTCCTCAGGCATATCTGTTGATACGTTTAATCCCAGCTGCTGTAAATGTTCTACTGTAATAGGAAAGTCGTGGGTGTACTTTCCTTGAGAAAGCTCTTCTGCTATTGTTTGTGCTTTTTCTAAAGGATGACCTTTCTTAACTAAAAGATTTACTACTGTATCATACATCTGTTTTAAAGCTTTTTTACTCATATCTATTTTTACTAATGTTTGGTCATCTATATCTTTAGGGTCTTTTAGTTTTTCTATGGCCACTAAAGAAGCTGCAGGCTCTGTTCCAAGTTGTGGGTCTACAGGTCCTAAAACTGCGTGTTTATCTATTACAATTTCATCTGCTGCTAAAGCTATCAAAGTTCCTCCAGACATTGCAAAGTGTGGTACTATCACTCTAACCTTAGCAGGGTGGTCTGCCAGTGCTTTTGCTATCTGTGTAGCTGCCAGCGCAATTCCTCCAGGAGTGTGTACTATAAAGTCAATCGGTTTATCTTTAGGAGTCATTCTTATTGCTCGTAAAACAGCTTCTGAGTCTTCTATAGTTATCATTCTCATCATAAAAAAGCCAAATAAAGACCTTGTTTCTTGCCTGTGGATTAAAGTTATAACTTTACTTCCGTATATATCTTCTATGGCTTTTAATATTCTCTCTCTACTCCATTGAAGCATCTGAGCTTGAAGTATGGGCATTATCAACATAAAGAGGAAGATAAACCAAAACAACTGACTTATAAAGAAAAATCCTGTGTTTTCCATCTGCTACACTCCTATACTACTAAATCCTTCTCTTATTTTTCTTTCCAACTGATTTAAGTCATCTACTTCTTTTATGATTTTTATCAAATACTTGTTATCTTCAAGACCATTGATTATTTTTTTATAATCTCCTGATTTGTATCCCATTTCCTGTCTTATATGGTTTAGTATGTTTTTACCATAATACAGTAGATACAGTTTATCAAAGCCCATTAATCTTTTTGTAATTAAACCAAAAAAGAATAAAACACCCTTTAGGTCTTGTCTTAACGATTTTTCTGCTATCCTTTCAAGTAAAAATATGTACTCTTTGTATTTATCACTATCTTTCTGATAAATGTCTGCTAAATAGTGGTTTATGTATTCTCCCTCTATACCTTTAAGATTTGTAAAGTCCTCATTTAAACCTTTGTAAAAATAGGTTAAATCTGGTTTGTTCTCCATAAGAATCAGAGATAGGACAAAGTGAAAAATATCTGCAAGCTCTATTTCAAGGTTTTCTAAATCAGGTTCAACCTTTTTCCACCATTTCCAAGGAAGGCTTTCTACAGCTTCTGCACATTCAAGCCATATAGCTCTACAAAAGTCTTCTTTTTTTCTTATCTGTTTCCAGTCTTTATTTATTTTTTGGTTAAGAGTGTCTTGTAATTCTAAACACTGTTTTATCTTTTCTTCCAATCTTTAACTCCCTTATAAAATTTCTGAAAATATTGAATTTTTTTCTTTCAATTTATTCAAATAATCAAAATCTATTATATTTGTGTCTAACATCTCTTTCAACCTATAAAAGTTGTGGATATGTTCTTTAAGTCTGTTTGTTGCGTACTGTTTTGCCGTCTGTGTAGTTATAAGAAAAGTCCAGTCGCTACTTTGAGCTAAAAGAAGTTCTCTTTCCATCTGTTTTATTATATCATTACTTCCATAGATTTTTTTAAGTTGTACAAAGTCTTCTTCCATCTGGTGAAGGTACTTATAAACCCAGTGGTTTTCAGGATTTAACCAAACTTCGTAGTATCCTTTATCTCCCCAAGATGATGGTGAAGGTTTTATTTCTTGGTTTTCGGGATAAAGTTGTAAATACTCAGAAGGGGTTATTGATTTAAACTGTTTGTAAGCATCTATCATTTTAAATACGTTGTATAAAAAGTCTGGACCTTCAAACCACCAGTGTCCAAAAAGTTCTGCATCATAAGGACTAACTACTATAGGAAGTCTATCCATATACTTTGATAGATGTTCCATCTGTTTTTCTCTTGATATGTGAAAGTGTCCTGCGTGTACTTTCGTCATCTCATAAGCTTTATCCGGGTCGTAAGGTTTTTTCTGTGATAAATCGACATCTCCTGTAATTTTGTAGTACTTTATTCCAGTATAAACTCTTATTCCGTCAGGACTTATAAAATCTTTTATGTACTCAAAGTCAAGGTCAAAACCTATGTCTCTGTAAAAATCTCTGTAATTTGAGTCTCCAGGATATCCTTCTTTTGCACTCCACACTTGCTTTGAAGATTCAGGGTCTCTTGCAAAAACTGCTACCTTTTCAGGCGTATAAACAGGAGCAAAAACACCATATCTTGGGAAAGGTTTTCCAAAAATAACGCCGTGAGAATCCATAAAAAAGTAATCTATTCCATACTTTGAAAGTACCTTGTCAAGTCCATCGTAGTACGCACACTCAGCAAGCCATATACCTTTTGGTTTTTTTCCAAAAAATCTCTCATGGGATTTTACAGCTAAATCTATCTGTCTTTCTACAGCTGTAATATTTGGAGATAGTAAAGGTAAAAATCCGTGGGTAGCATTACAAGTGATTATCTCTAAATTTTTACTTTCTTCAAAGTATCTGTATCCGTTTAAAACATTCTTATCTAAAAATCCGTAATAAAAATCCTTTATTTTAAGTAATCTTTCATTGTAAAATCTTGCAAGTTTGTTAAACGTTGGACTTGCCTTTGTCCTGTTTATCTCCTTTTCTGTAAGCAGTATCATTTTATCTAAGTATTTTTCATACTTAGACATTAGATGTTTATCTGTTAACATGTTTGCCAGCGGTGGAGTTATAGAGGTCGTAAGTTTAAAATCAATACCTTCATCTTTGAGTTTTTTAAAAGTCATTAAAAGTGGGATGTAAGTCTCAGTAATAGCTTCAAAAAGCCAGTGTTCCTCTAAAAAGTAATCATACTCAGGATGTTTGACAAAAGGTAAGTGGGAATGTAAAACAAGCATCCAATAACCTTTCATGGTATTCTCCCCCTTGGGATTTTATATGTATATTATATAATGATTTTGTTAAGATATTTTGAAGGTGCGGTTAAAGATAGAATGATTTTTGATGGGAAGGGGGAAAATATCCCCCTTTATTGGTGAATTACTTTTGTTCAGCTGGTTTTTGTTCTCCTGCTGGTTGTTGCTCAGCACCTTGTTGTGCAGGTTGTTGCTCAGCTGGAGCTGCTTGTTGCTCAGCTGGAGCTGGAGCTTGTTGCTCAGCTGGAGCTGGAGCTTGTTGCTCAGCTGGAGCTGGAGCTTGTTGCTCAGCTGGTTGTTCTTCTTTCTTTTGGCAGCTGAAAAGTAAAGATGCTGATAATACAGCTGCTACAGAACCGAGTACTAATTTTTTCATTACAGATACCTCCTCAAAAAATTTTGATAAAAATTATAACATAAAAATTAGCATTTTTTCAAATTTTTGTATAAGTTCTATACATCATGAACACCCACACCTAAAAAATTTTATCACATTTTATTAAGCATGTCTGCAGGAGTTTTATATCCTAAAGAGTAGTGCG
>NZ_JHUV01000017.1 GCF_000619805.1 Sulfurihydrogenibium subterraneum DSM 15120
TTTTAATTCTTGACTTTCTAAATATGTGATAAGACTTTATAGAGTCATCAATAAATTGTCTTGCTATTTTCAAAACAGGCATTCCAGTCATGTATGATAAGATGAAAGCTGCTGCTATTTCTTCATCGGTAATTTTTGGTTTTCTACCAGCATTAGATTTAGCTGTATTTTTATAAAAAGAAACTTTAAATGATTGAAAATTTTTGAGAAGTATGTTATAAAACTTTTCCAGTTGCATTTTTGACCTCCCAAAAGTAGTTTGGGTATATTATAACCCGAGCTACTTTTGGCTTTTTATTAGAAATAAAATTGAAAAAATGAATTTCTCACTCAAGGTATATACAAAATAATTTTAAATATACTATCATTTTTATTCTCAAAAATTTTTGATAAAAATCAATGATTAAGTTAAAACTTATCAAATAAAATATAAATGTAAGTTCCACCACACCTCCTTTTACATTTGTTTTCTCCCATGGGAACCTCCTCCGGTTCCCATTTTTTTTAACTCGATAAAATTAGATGTCTTGATTTAAATCAATGACTAAAATTATATAAAGATATAAATTAACATTGAAAGTAAGTTAGAACTAACTAATACCGCCGGTTCGGTGGCGGAATAAAAATAACCGAACCCGTTAAATACGGAAAAGGAGAAGAATATGGAGGTCAAGGAGAACACAACATTAGAACTCTCCCGTAGAGACTTTCTGAAAACTGTTGCTGCAGTTTCTGCTGCTACTGCCATAGGAATGGAAGTGCCTGAAGAAGTTTTAGCAGCTACAGAATCTCAAGCTGGTTGGAGATGGGATAAGGCTGTTTGTCGTTTTTGTGGAACAGGTTGTGGAATAATGATCGCGACTAAGGATGATAGGATAGTTGCAGTTAAAGGCGACCCAAAAGCGCCTGTAAACAGAGGATTGAACTGTATTAAAGGATACTTTACAGCAAAAATTATGTATGGGGAGGACAGGTTAACAACACCTCTTTTGAGAGTAAACGAAAAGGGCGAATTTGACAAAAAAGGAAAATTTAAACCTGTAAGTTGGCAGAAAGCATATGAAGTAATGGTTGAACAGTTTAAAAAGTATTATAACCAGCTTGGTCCTACTGGAATTGGCTTTTTCTCATCTGGACAACATACAATAATGGAAGGATACGCAGCTGTAAAACTTATGAAAGCCGGGTTTAGAAGCAATAATATAGATCCAAATGCAAGACATTGTATGGCAAGCGCAGTTGCCGGTTTTATGCAAACATTTGGTATTGACGAACCTCCTGGATGCTACGACGATATTGAACTTACAGACACAATCGTTGCTTTTGGATCAAATATGGCAGAGATGCATCCAATCCTTTGGTCAAGAGTGAGTGATAGAAAGTTATCAAATCCGGATAGAGTAAAGGTTGTTGTTCTATCAACATTCAGACATAGAAGTATGGATTTGGCTGATATTGATATTGTGTTCAGACCAAATACTGACCTTGCTATATTTAACTACATCGCAAGAGAAATAGTTTACAATCATCCAGAAGCAATTGATAAAAACTTTGTTGATAAATACTGTGTATTTACAACGGGTTATGTAGATATTGGATACGGTATGAGGGAAGATGTTGATAATCCAAAATACTCATCTTTAGAAAAGGAAACAATGATAAAACAAAAGAAAAAGGTTATCTCTGAAAGAGAAGCTCCTGCATTAGCTTACCTTGGTGTTAAACCTAAAGATGTTCTTGAGATGAAACATTCTGGCCAAGCAGATGCCCATTGGGTTATATCTTTTGAAGACTTTAAAAAAGCTCTTGAACCATACACACTTGATTATGTAGCAACAATTTCTAAAGGCGATCCTGATGAACCATTAGAAGAATACAAGAAAAAACTAAAAGCGTTAGCTGACCTATACATTGAAAAAGGAAGAAAGGTTGTTACATTCTGGACTATGGGATTTAACCAGCACACAAGAGGTACTTGGGTAAACGAACAAGCTTATATGGTTCACTTACTCCTTGGAAAAATGGCTAAACCGGGAGATGGGGCGTTTAGTTTAACCGGACAACCTTCTGCCTGTGGTACAGCAAGAGAAGTGGGAACATTCTCTCATAGACTACCGGCAGATATGGTTGTTAATAACCCTGAACATAGAAAAATATCAGAAAAAATATGGAAAGTTCCGGCAGGAACAATAAATCCTGTTCCAGGATCTCATATCGTTCAGATTATGAGAGATTTAGAAGATGGAAAGATAAGATGGGCATGGGTTCAAGTATGTAACCCTTGGCAAGATACAGCAAATGCAAATCACTGGATAAAAGCTGCAAGAGAGATGGATAATTTCATAGTTGTTTCAGAAGCTTATCCGGGAATATCAGCAAAAGTGGCAGATTTAATTTTACCTTCTGCAATGATTTATGAAAAATGGGGTGGTTATGGAAATGCAGAAAGAAGAACTCAACTGTGGAGACAACAAGTAACACCTGTTGGAGAAGCAATGTCTGATACATGGCAGGTTGTTGAATTTTCTAAATTCTTTAAATTAAAAGAAGTGTGGAAGGAATGGAAACTGCCAAATGGAACTATTCTTCCTAACGTTTTAGATGCAGCAAAGGCTATGGGTTATAATCCTGAAATGACTCTTTACGATGTATTATTTGCAAATGAAGAAGCAAAAAGTTATAAATGGCCGGATCCTATAGGAAAAGGATTCCTAAATACAGAGGCAGAAGGTGATAAAAGAAATGTAATAGGTGTTGATGGAAAACCATGGAAAGGTTATGGATTCTTTATACAAAAATACCTTTTTGAAGAGTACAGAAAATTTGGACTTGGACACGGACACGACCTTGCAGACTTTGATACATATCATAGGGTAAGAGGATTAAAATGGCCTGTTGTTGATGGCAAAGAAACACTTTGGAGATTTAACGCCAAGTATGACCCATACGCAAGAAAAGCAGGGGCAGGAGAATTTGCATTCTACGGTCCTGCATTTAAGAAAATACCAAAAGGAAATCTTTTTGGTCCATCAACAGAGGTGGTAGAACTTAAAAATAAGACAAAAATCTTTTTCAGACCTTATATGGATCCACCTGAAGTTCCAGATGAAAAATATCCATTCTGGTTATGTACTGGTAGGGTTCTCGAACACTGGCATAGTGGAACAATGACAATGAGAGTTCCTGAATTATATAGGGCAGTTCCTGAAGCACTCTGTTATATGCATCCTAAAGATGCTGAAGCTATTGGAGTTAAGGATGGGGAGCTTGTATGGGTTGAAAGCAGAAGAGGAAAGGTTAAAGCCCGTGTATCTACAAGAGGAAGAAACAGACCACCAAGAGGGCTTGTATTTGTTCCATGGTTTGATGAAAGGGTTTATATAAATAAAGTCACTCTTGATCAAACCTGTCCTATATCTAAACAAACTGATTATAAAAAATGTGCAGTTAAGATTTACAAAGCATAAGGTATAATAAGCTATGGAAGAGAAAAAAATAAACAGAAGGAAACTTATAATAACTACTCTACAAGGTTTGGGAATCTCCTTCTTGGGAGGTTCCCTTTGGGCTGGTTTTGTTTATGAGGCAAAAAGTGATCCTCTTATACTCAGACCACCTGGAGCTTTACCTGAAGAGGAGTTTATAAAGAAATGTATAAAATGTGGTTTATGTGTAGAAGGTTGTCCCTACGATGTTTTATACCTTGCAAAACCTGGAGATAACAAACCTTTAGGTACACCGTATTTTATTCCACGAACTAATCCTTGCAGAATGTGTGAAGATATTCCTTGTGTTCCTCCTTGTCCCACAGGAGCATTAGACATTAAATCTGTTTCCTCTATAAAAGACGGTAAAGAAGTTTTAGATATAAACAAAGCAAGGATGGGAGTAGCTGTAGTTGACCATGAAAATTGTATAGCGTTTTGGGGAATACAGTGTGATGCTTGTTATCGTGCTTGCCCGTTGATGGATAAAGCTATTACCCTCGAGTACGAAAGGATTGAAAGAACAGGGAGACATGCTTATTTAAGACCTGTAGTTCATGCTGATTATTGCACAGGTTGTGGTCTTTGTGAAAAGGCATGTGTAACTGAAAAAGCTGCAATTTTTGTTCTTCCACGAAATATAGCTTTGGGTAAGGCAGGAAAACATTACGTCAAAGGATGGGAAGAAAAAGACGAGTCAAGACTGCAGGGTTCCAAAGGTATTGAAACACAGAAAACAGAAAAAACTCACAAAAAAGCTGAAGATTATTTAAACGAGGGATTATAATGGAAGAGGCTGTTAGATTAACACAGGAAGAAGATAACAGAACATTTTTTCAAAAGTACAAATTCCTTATTCTTAGAAGAATGACACAAATTACTATTCTGACTCTCTATATAGGCGGTAATATTTATGGATGGAAGATTTTACAGGGCAACTTGAGTCAGTCAAGGCTTTTTGAAAAAGTTCCTTTATCAGATCCTTATGCAGTTTTACAAATATTAGCATCTGGATCTCTTGTGGCTATTGATACGATGATAGGTGCATTGATCATTCTTTTCTTTTACGCAACAATTGGTGGGAGAGCGTTTTGTTCTTGGGTTTGCCCGATGAATATGGTAACAGATTTGGCTAATTTTATAAGGAAAAAGTTCCAACTTGATAGAGATGAGTTTCATCCCCTCTATATAAGCAGAAATGTTCGTTATTGGATTTTGGGTCTTAGTCTTGTAATTTCTTTTATAGTTGCTACTCCAGCGTTTGAATTGATAAGTCCTATCTCTATTCTTCACAGAGGATTAATCTTTGGAATGGGACTTGGCTGGACTGTTGTTGCTGCTGTTTTCTTTTTTGATCTGTTTGTAGTGAAAAACGGATGGTGTGGACATCTGTGTCCACTGGGTGGATTTTATTCTTTAATTGGTAGAAAAAGTTTGATTAGGGTTTACCATAACCACGACAAGTGTACGTTGTGTATGGAGTGTAAATCTGTATGTCCTGAAAAACCTGTTTTACATATGGTAGGAAAAGATGGATTTAATGCATTTGTTAGAGGGGCGTGTACAAACTGTGGTAGATGTGTAGAAGTTTGTCCGGCAGAAGCTTTAAACTTTAAATTTTCATTAAAAAATCCAAATAAGGAGGAAAAAAACCATGGTTAAAAAAATTAAAACTATAGTAGCTTTAGCAACAATTGGGGGTGCAATATTTTTAACCGAAGTTTTTACAGATAAAGTTGTAGCAAAAGAGCAAAAGAAACCTGTGAAATCTGAAATTGCACCGGAGGATATAGGATTAAGACAGGCACCTGTTGAAGAAGAGGAAAAAACAGCACCACCTCCGATAATAGACCCTGAGTATGCACCAAAACCTCCACCTGGTGCATCTAAAAAGTATAAAAGAGCATACGAAAATGCACCTCCACAAATACCACATAGTACAGAAGGATTATTACCTATAACAAAAGAAAACAATGCTTGTCTGGGGTGTCATATGCCAGAAGTTGCAAAAACAGTAAAAGCAACTCCTATCCCTCCTACCCATTTTATTAATTTCAGAACAGGTGAAAAGCTTAATCATCTTTATCAAGGAAGATACAACTGTACCCAATGTCATGCACCTCAGTTAGACGTTCAACCACTTGTTAAAAACAAATTCAATCCGGAATATAGAGACCCTAAGGCAAAAGAAAAATCCAAACTTATTGAAAATATAATGGAAGGTACAGATTTAGGTGGAACAGCTATAGAAAATGAGAAATTTAGTGGTCCTCCAAGTGATAAAGTACCAGAAGGAGAACATCACTGATGGATAAGATAAGTAGAAGAGGGCTATTTAAAGCCCTCCCTTCTTTAATATCAGAAAGTATAAAACCTGTGGAAAAGGAAGAAGAAAAGTCCGAAAAACCATTACTTGTTAGACCTCCTTATCTATCTGAAAACTCTGATTTTTCCCTTTGTAAAGAATGTGCAGGAGATTGTGTATTTTCCTGTGAAGAAAACATTTTGTTTAGACACGAAGATGGTAGTCCGTACATATCTTTTAAAAAATCAGGTTGTACATTTTGTGGAAATTGTTTATCTGCTTGTCAAAAAGGAGTTTTAAACAATCCTTCAAATAAAAAAGTTTATGGAGAAACAGTAATAGATACTCAAAGATGTTTATCATGGAATGGAACAATGTGTTTTTCATGTAAAGATCCTTGTATAGACGATGCTATAAAGTTTCAGGGTCTATTTAAACCAATAATTTTGTCAGATAAGTGTACAAACTGTGGATTTTGTCTAATCTACTGTCCGGTTGATGCAATTTTGATAAGAGGTTTATCATGAAAAAGATAATTTTTTTAATTCTACTTATTTTTATGGAATCTTTCTCTTTTGAAGTAAAGCAGGAAAAGCAAATAAAAGTAGAAGGAGGAGTTTTAGATATTGTTGAATACAAAGATAAAATTATTGTTTCTACTGAAAAAGGAACGGTAGAGTTTATAAATATTAAAAATGGAAAAGTTGAGAAAAAAATAACCCTTCCAAAATTTCAAGACTTTATGGGAGATTATCAACTTCCAAAAGTTTTTTCTGTTGATGTGTCCCCAAACGGAGAAATATTGGCAGTAATTACGGAAGCAACAGGAGGAAATAGAGAGTTATATTTAGAAAGGAAAGGTAATCTACAGAAAGTAATATCTACCCAGCAAAGATTACAGCTTACAAAAGTAAGATTTTGGAACGATAACTATATTCTATTATCAACAAAAGGTTCAGAACTTTTCCTTTACGATGTTAAAAATAATAAAATAATCTATAAAAAACAAGTTGGAAATTACTCTTTTGGTGATATGTCCATATGTGATGATAAAAACAATCTTGTAATCGGTGATGAAGGTGGAACCGCAATTCTTGTTGATATCAAATCCGGTAATGCTTACAAAAGGTTTGATAAAGTAAATGTTGATCAGATATATAGGGTAGATTGTAAAGCTGGAAAAATATTAACCGGTGGGAGAGACAGAAGGGTAGCCCTTTACGAGATTAAATCCGGAAGTTTTAAAAAGGTAGAAGCCGATTTTATCGTGTTTTCAGTAGCATTATCTCCCGACGGTAGATACGGTTCTTATCAGTTAAACGAATCAAATGATATTGGTATTTATGACTTTCAAAACGATTCTTTAGTTGCAAAATTAAAAGGTCATAAATCAACTATAGGAGTGATGCTTTTCTTATCAAAAGATAATCTAATATCAGGGTCAGATGATGGAAAAATTATTGTATGGAGGATAAAACCATGAACGAAATTAAGAATATTTCCGCAATTGTAGTTCAAACCAGACCAGAATACCTTACTCAAGTATTAGAAGATTTGGAAAAAAGTGGAGTATGCGATATACATTTTTACGATGAAAAAGGGAGAATTATTGTAACAGTAGAAGGTAAAGATGCAGACGAAGAAATATCAAAAATAAAAAAGATAGAATCTATTCCTCACGTAATTTCTGCAGAGATGCACTTTACTTATACAGCAGAAGAGTTAGATCAAGCTTTAAGGAAAATTGAAGAGAATCAGCAAAAAATTATAGAGTTTTTAAACGATGATTCTATACCAGCAGAGAAGATAAACTACTCAGGACATATGTATAAAAAATATTGATACAAATCAATGACTTAATTTAAACAAAAAGTTAACAATTATTAACATAACTTTATTTGGAGGTTAAGGAATATGAAAGTCAAAACAAAAAAAGTACTATTAGCAGCATCACTTTTAACACTCTTTTCACCTGTGGTTATGAAACATCAAGCATCTGCTCTGGACATTCAAGCTCCTACATTCATTGATGACGTAAAGGTAAAACTTCTTTTTAGACCAAGGTACGAGTACGTTGATGACCATTCTCCAAATAAGAATGCAAATGCTCTTACAATTAGAACATCTATAGGTGTTCAGATTAACAAAATATTTCAAGTCAACGGCTTAAAAGCCTATATTGAAGCAACAGATGTAGGAGCTTTAGTGGATGATTACTCTCCACAAAAATCAGGGTATGCAGTAGTAAATGACCCAGATATAGCAAGGATTACAGAAGCTTACTTAAGCTATACATTAAATAAAACAACATTTATAGCAGGAAGAACAAGAGTAAACTTAGATGATGAGAGATTTATAGGTTCAGTTGATTGGAGACAGATGCCTCAAACCTTTGGAATAATAGGTATAAAAGACAACACTATAAAAAATCTTAACGTTCTTATAGCAGGAATCTATGAAAGGAAAGGCGTTACAAATACTTTAAATGCCCATTGGAGACTTGATAAGATGCCAATAGTACTTCACGGAACCTACACATTCATACCACAGCTAAAAGTTACAGCCTACGGTTATCTAATTACAAATATTAGCAATACATATGGTATAAATGCAAGAGGTGATATTGGTTTAACGAAAGATGTAAAATTCTCCTACCTTGGAGAGTACGCTATCCAAAAAGACCCATACACTAAATATAATCTAACCACAAAACCAAAAGTAGATGCTGATTTTTACAGAGTGGAAGCTAAACTTTCAGGTTATGGATTTTTTGGTATTGCAGGATATGAAAGATTTCAAGGGGCAGATAAAGGAGAGGATAAGGGATTTACAACCCCTCTTGCAACACTACACAAATGGGAAGGATGGGCTGATAACTTCCTTGGATATATTGCTAACACAGATACATTTGGTTTAAAGGATGCATACTTTACACTGGGTTATACACATAAAGATTATGGAACAGCTACCATAACATATCACAAATTTGACGCTGATAAATCAACTGGATATGTTGGTAATACATTAAAAACGATTTCAAGTAAAAACTTTGGTAGTGAAGTTGACGTCTTATACACAGTTGATTTAACAAAAAGATTAAACTTCCTTGCTAAAGCTGCATTTTATGATGGAAAAAACATTACAGGTTCACCATCCCTTAAAGATTTAACAAAGTACTGGATACAGCTAACTTACAGATATTGATTTAGATTAATGAATTGATTGGATAAATAAATTAAGATTTAAAAAACTTTAATTGGAGGTGCCATGATGAAGTTAAAAGTCGCTACGGCAGTTTTATCAGCATCTTTATTGGCTTCCTTTGCATTAAAGGCACAGGAACCGGACTGGAAACTTTCTGATGAAGAAATGAAAAAGGCTTCTCAGATTTACTTTGACAGATGTGCAGGATGCCACGGAATGCTAAGAAAAGGTGCAACAGGTCCAAACCTTGAACCAGAAAAAACAAGAAAAATGGGGACAGAAGCTTTAAAAGCAATAATTTATTATGGAACGGCGGGTGGTATGCCAGACTGGGGAGCTTCTGGTGAGTTAACTCCGGATGAAACTTTACTTATGGCAAAATTTATACAAAATGACCCACCACCACCTCCTGAAACATCGCTTGATAAAATAAAAGCTACGTGGAAACTTTACATTCCAACGGAAAAAAGACCAACAAAGCCAATGACAAATAGAAATTGGAAAAACTACATGGGTGTAGTATTAAGAGATGTTGGTAAAGTTGCAATAATAGATGGAGACACAAAAGAGGTAGTTAATATTGTTAATACAGGTTTTGCTGTTCACATCCTTAGAATGTCAGCTTCAGGAAGATACATGTACTCAATAGGTAGAGACGGAAAGGTAACCCTTATCGACTTATGGATGGAAAAGCCGGATGTTGTTGCAGAGGTTAAAACGTGTAACGATGCAAGAAGTGTCGACACAAGTAAGTATAAAGGTAGCAAAGGAGATTTCCTTGATAAGTACGCTGTAGTTGGATGTTATTGGCCACCTGCAATAGTCACATTAGATGGACAGACCCTTGAACCTTTAAAAATTGTATCTACTTCAAGTTATGCTTACGATAAACCTAACGAATTTATTAGAGAAGCTCGTGTAGCGTCAATAGTTGCGTCTCATCATAATCCGGAGTGGGTTATAAACATAAAAGAAGCAGGACAAGTCTGGCTTTATGATTACTCTGATCCATTGAATCCAAAGATAAAGCAATTAAACGCTGAAAGATTTCTCCATGACGGTGGTTGGGATTCTTCAAAGAGGTACTTCCTCGTTGCGGCAAATATGAGGAATAAAGTTGTTGCGGTTGATACAGAAGAAGGAAAAGTTGCAGCAATAGTAGAAACTGGAAATAAGCCACACCCAGGAAGAGGTGCAAACATAGACCATCCTAAGTATGGTCCTATATGGTGCACAGGACATTTAGGAGAAAATACAATTGCTTGTATAGGTACAGATCCAAAAGGTCATCCAGAGTACGCATGGAAAGTTGTTAAAAAGATAACACTTCCGGGTGATGGCGGGGGTAACTTGTTTGTAAAAACACATCCAAACTCTAAGTATATGTACGCAGACAGACCATTAAATCCTGATAAAGAAGCTCAATCAAAAATTTACGTTATAGATAAAGATAAGTTAGAAGTTGTGAGTGAGTTGAAAGTTCCAGAAAAATATCTCCAACCAAAAACTATTAATGGTAAAGAAGTGAAACCAAGAGGTCCTGTACATCTTGAGTTTAACGATAAAGGAGATGAAGTATGGGTAGCTGTATGGGGTAATAAATTAATTCCTTCTGCTATCTTAGTATTTGACGATAAAACTTTAAAACTTAAAAAGGCAATAGAAGGTGATTGGGTGAGAACACCTACTGGACACTTTAACGTATTGAACACACAGAAGGATATATACTAATCATGAGAGTTCCTGCTGCTGCGTTGGTCTTACTTTTTTCAATTTTATTCCTCTCCCCTGTCGTGGGAGAGGAACTTTATAACAAGTACTGTGCTTCCTGCCATCATCCTCAAAAAATAGGTGTATCCGCCCCTCCTTTGATTCCAGAAACGCTGAACAGATATAAAGATGAAGACTTAAAAAAAATTATAAGAGATGGGCTTCCATCAACACAAATGCCTTCTTTTAAAAATCTTACAGATGAAGAAATAAACAGGATAGTAAGATTTTTAAGAGAAGATATTGCATATAATTGGAGTTCATTAGATATTCAAAATTCAAAGGTGGTTATAGAAGAAAAACCAAAACCTTTACCAATAAAAAATGTAAAAAATCTAACGTTTGTAGTTGAGAGAGGAAACAATAAAATCTGGCTTATGGAAGGTAGTGATATATTAGATAAATTTGAATTTCCAAATGTTCACGGCGGAATAAAGTACACATTAGATGGAAAAAATTTTTATATTCCAGCAAGAGATGGATGGATAGCTTACTATAGGATTAATGAGAAAAATGAAGGAAGTTTACATTCCAAAGTAAGAGCTTGTATATATCTTAGAAACATAGCTTTAACAAATGATGGTAAATATCTAATTGTAGGATGTATTCTTCCTCAGACTATAGAAATTCTTGATGCAAAAACATTGACACCCGTTAAGGAGATAAAAGTAGAAGGTAAAATCTCTGCCGTTTATGATCTGTATAAAGAAAATAAAGCAATATTCACTTTTAGAGACAAACCACAAATAGGAGTAATAAATACTCAGGATTTTACAATAATTTACAAACAATCAGTAGAACCTGTAGAAGACTTTTTTATAGATCCTTTTGATAAATTTTTAGTTGGAACATCAAGACAGGGTAAAAAATTAGTCGTTTATGATTTAGAAAGATTTTCTCTCGTTTTTGAAGGCAGTATGGAAAGTATGCCTCATCTTTTTTCGGCTTCATACTGGTATAAGAATGGCAAATTTTACTTTGCTACTCCTCATGTAGGTAAAACATACATATCTGTTTGGCAGATGTACGACTGGAAATTTATAAAAAATGTTGATGTAGGTGGAATTGGATATTTTGTAAAAACACATCCTGCAACTGATTATTTATGGGTAGATAACTCAACTGATCAGCTGGTTTTGATAAACCAAAATGATTTTTCTAAAAAAATCATCTATCCAGAGAAAGGGAAAAAATTTACCCATACAGAGTTTAACGGAGACGGAAAATTGGCATATTTAAGTATATACGATAAATATGGTTCTTTAATAGTGTATGACACTTACTCTTTAGGAGAGATAAAACGTTATCCTGCAAATCAACCTGTTGGTAAGTATAATTTTGTAAACAAATCCAGAAATTTTTATCCAGGACTTTTTGGAGAAGAGATATTTAAAGAAAAATGTTGGGGCTGTCATCATCAAACTCAAGAAGCTTTTGGACCTTCTTTTAAAGAAATATCAAAGAAAAGGACAGAAAGCCAAATAATAGCTCAGATTTTAGATCCTAAAAACAGTTATAAGTTATTAGGGTACAAAAGAAACTCAATGCCAGCTTTTAATTTTAATGAGTATGAGCTTGAGGCAATTGTTAAGTATATAAAAAGTTTTGGAGAGTAGTTGTGTTAAATGAAATATCACAAATAAAAAGACCTATTTTAGGTGAAGAAATTCCTATAGTCATATTCAGAGCTTTTAGACATTTTAGTGCAAACTATACAAACGATTTAATAGGAGAAAGGGGTGCTAACATAATCTTTCAAAATGCGGGTAGAGATTTAGGAAAGGAAGTAAGCTTATTGATAAAAGATGAAAAGTTAGATAAATATTTGGAGAATGTTCAAAAGTTCGTTAGAGATGCTAAGATTGGAATCATTATTCCTGTTGAAGTTAGTCATAACCACATTATTCTTCAACTTGATGAGTGTATTACTTGTGCAGGTATGCCAAATATAGGTAAAAGAATATGCCATTTTGAAGTAGGATTTGCTGCAGGTCTTGTTGAGTCTTTCATGGGTAAAAAAGTTAAGGCTTTTGAATCAAAATGTGGAGCAAATGGCGAAGGAATTTGCGAGGTTACCTTGGAGTTAAATAATGTTTAGATTATCTAATATTATAAAATCAACTTTTGAAGAAGAAAAAGTAAAGACATTAGATGGAGCGATAGCCATATGGAACTTTACAAATAGATGTAATTTATCTTGTTTACATTGCTATTCAAAAGCAACGGTTGACAGTAGAGATGCTCTCTCTACCGATGAAATCGTAAAAACTTTAGATTCTATGGTTAAAGCCGGAATAAAATTTATAATCTTTTCTGGAGGAGAGCCTTTACTTAGAAAAGACATTTTTGATATAGCCCAGGAGTGTAAAAAAAGAGGAATTTTTACTTATTTGTCAACTAACGGATTATACATAGATGACAAAAATTTAGATAACGTGGTAAACAACTTTAATTACGTAGGAGTAAGTATAGATGGTGAGCCAGATATACACGATAAATTTAGAGGAATGAAAGGTTCTTATCAAAAGAGTTTTGAAGCTGTGTTAAAGTTGATGGGAAAAACAGAGAAAGTTGGTATAAGATTTACACTTACAAAAGAAACAGTTAAAAGTTTGAAATTTATTTTTAATTTAGTAGAAAAATACAGAATTCCGAAACTTTATATCTCTCACCTTGTTTACTCTGGAAGAGGTTTAGAAAATCAGAGTATGGATCTATCTAAGAAAGAAAGGAGAAGGATAGTAAACTTTATTTTAGACAAAGCATTTTTTTACTATAAGTCAAAAAGAAAAACGGAAATAGTAACAGGAAATATGGAACAGGATGCGGTTATGCTTCTTCAAAGATTTATTAAAAATTATCCTGATCTAGTTGAAAAACTTTACGAAAAGTTAGTAAGATGGGGTGGGAACTCTGCTGGCGTTAAGCTTGTAAATATAGATAGTTTTGGAAACGTAAAACCAGATCCTTTCTTTCCTTTTTCTTTAGGAAATATTAAAGAAAGAGATTTTTATGATATATGGAACGATAAAAACAACCCAATACTTAACTTTTTAAGAAGTAAACCAAGACCTATAGAAGGAAGATGTAAAAAATGTGTGTTTTTAAACATATGTAATGGAGGCTCAAGATCAAGAGCATTTTCAGTTTACGGAGATTTATCTGCAGAAGACCCTTCTTGCTATCTTTCAGATAAAGAAATAAGGAGTTTTTTATGAGAAAGTTATTTTTATTTATTTTACTAATACCTTTCATAACTTTTGCAAAAGAGAAGTACTTTGTAATAGAAAGAGAAACTTCTTCTGTTGCTACTGTTGAAAATCATAAATTTAAATCAAGACTTGAAAATCTTCATAATTTAAACCATGCAGTTATAAAATTTTATGAGAAAGATGGGTATTTAATAACAAGAGATGGATATTTAATAAAGTTTGATCCTATTAATGAAAAAATTTTAAAAGAGATAAAAGTAGGAGAAAGCTCTATAGGGATTGTTATAGAAGAAGATTATGTAGCAGTAGCTAACTACTCTAACAAATCTGTAATAATTTTAGACAGAGATCTTAATATAAAGCAAACTATTGAAACTGGCTCAAGAAATGTAGGGATAAAAAGTTATAAAGATTATTTAGTATTTTCTTTAATGGATAAAGACCAAATATGGGTTCTTAAAAAGAGTAAAGAAAAATTTGAACGTTTTAAAACCTTTGAAAATGTTGGAGAGGTTCCTTTTGATGCAATGCAAAAAGACAACCTTTACATTGTAGGATTTTTTAACTCACCATTTATAGGTGTTTTAGATCTTCACAATTTTAATTATAAACAGATTAAGCTCTTTAATGAAAACAGTGAGCCTGTGTTAAAAGTTCCTCACTTTGGAACATGGAGTATCTATAAAGATAAAATCATTATTCCAGCTGTAGGAGATAAAAAGGTGTATGTTTTTGATGAAAACTTTAAACCTATTAAAACCATAAAAACAGTTGGTTTACCTGTTTTTACATCTATAAGTCCAGATGGACGTTTTATGGCTGTAACTTTTAGCGGAAAAGAGTTCCCTTATCTTCAGATTGTAGATATGTCAAATTTTGAGATAGTTAAAGTTAAAACATTAAATTTTGATGGAAAAGTTTTACATGTAAGATGGTCTAAAGAAGAGCCTTTACTTTACGTATCTGTAAACGATTCTAACAAAGTTGTTGGAATTAGTATTGATAAATGGAAAGAATCGTTTTCTGTAGAAGTAATCAAACCATCTGGAATATTTATTTATGAGGAGTGAGCCATGGGAAAAGTTTACATTGTAGGAGCAGGTCCAGGGGATGTTGAACTTTTAACCTTAAAAGCCCTAAAGATAATTCAAAATGCAGATGTTATACTCTATGACAGACTAGTCAACGAGGAGATTTTAAACTTTGCAAAAAAAGATGCACAACTTGTATACGTTGGCAAAGAAGATGGAAAACACACAATTCCACAAGAAGAGATAAATAGATTACTGTATAAGTACGCACTTACTTATGACACAGTTTTAAGGTTAAAAGGGGGAGATCCTTTTGTTTTTGGTAGAGGCAGTGAAGAAGCTTTATATCTTTCTGAAAGAAATATAGAATATGAAATTGTACCTGGAATCACCTCTGCTATTGCAGTTTTAGCTTATGCTGGAATTCCTGTAACCCATAGAGGAATATCTTCTTCCTTTAGAGTAGTAACTGGGCATGAAGCTCCTGATAAAGAAAATTCTTCAATAGACTGGGAAAGTATGAAAGCAGATGAAACTTTGATATTTTTAATGGGACTTCATAACATTGAAAAAATAATGAAAAAACTTATTGAAATAGGTAAAGATTCTAAAACACCTGTTGCCGTTATTCAATCAGGAACAACTTTAAATCAAAGAGTTGTAGTAGGAACTATTGAAAATATTGTTGAACTTTCAAAAGATTTACAACCTCCTTCTATTATTGTTGTTGGAGAAGTTGTAAAACTTAGAGAAAAAATTGCATGGTTTGAGAAAGTTATACATTATCAAAATTTCGGAATTTGATATTGATAAGGTCTTTTTTAATTTTCGTAATATCAAAATTTTTAGAAGGTTTCCCTAAATTTCCTATGTTTGGTGTGTGGATATAATTTTGTATGTAATATACTTTACGAAACCCTCTGTTATATAAATCTAAAATTATTTCATTTACATCTTCTTCAGTTATCAAATCAGAATGAACTGTTGTTCTAACTTCAAAATTAATATTAGAATTTATCAAAATTTCTAGAGTTTTTCCAAATCTATCAAATGTATTAGTTTTGGTAATTTCTTTGAATTTATACTCTGGTGCTTTGTAATCCAAAGCTACATAATCAATAATTTTCTCTTCTAATAAAATTTGCACCACATCAGGATTTGTTCCATTTGTATCAAGTTTTATTTTAAACCCTAAATTTTTTACTTTTTTTGCAAAATTTTCTAAATTTTTATAGAAAGTTGGTTCTCCTCCACAGAATACAACTCCATCGAGGAGACCAACCCTTTTCTTTAAAAAATCTAAAACTTGTTCTTCTGTTATTCTATCCTCTTTTGAGAAAACTATATCTGGATTATAACAGTAATCACATCTAAAATTACAACCTGTAAACCAAACAATAGCACTCACATTATCAGGATAATCCAGCAATGTAAATGGTGTTAAATCGTAAATAAAACAAGGCATTTTCTTAAACTTTAAAATATACCCTCTCTTTAAATTCTCCCTTTTTACCTTTGTTAAAACTTTCTATAGGTCTGTAGTATCCAACAACTCTTGTATATTGTAGTGTCTTTGTTCTTTTACCTTCTAACATTTGTAAAATCTCTTCTTTTGTTTTTGCTGTTTTAACCATTGCTATCTACCTCCTGTAAATATTTATTAATTAATTCTTCATCACATTTAGGACAGTATTCATAATTTTTATCTAATCTACCGTGAATTGGACATACTGTTATTAAAGGAGTTAGTGTTATGTACGGGAGTCTGTAATTGGTTAATATTTTTTTAAGTAAATTTCTACAAATTTCTGGGTTTTGTATATGCTCTTTTAAGTATACATGTAAAACTGTTCCTCCTGTATATTTACACTGTAAGTCATCTTGTAGAGATAAAACTTCAAAAGGGTCATCAGTGTAATTCGCAGGAACTTGAGAACTATTTGTGTAGTAAATATTTTCTCCTTCTCCAGCTGTAATAATATCAGGAAATCTTTTTTTATCTTCTTTTGCAAATCTATAAGTTGCTCCTTCTGCTGGAGTTGCTTCAAGATTATAAAGGTTGCCTGTTTCTTCTTGGAACTTTACAATTTTACTTCTAATATAATCTAAAACTTCTCCTGCAAATTTAATTCCTTCTGGTGTTGTAATATCGTATTCATCGTTTGTAAAATTTCTTATCATTTCATTCATACCATTAACACCTATTGTCGAGAAGTGATTTTTAAAAGAAGGTAAGTATCTTTTAGTATATGGATATAAACCTCTATCGTACATATCTTGAACAAACTTTCTTTTTCTTTCTAACGTATCCTTTGCAATTTCTAACAGTCTATCTAATTCTTTGTAAAAACCTTCTTTGTTACCTTTAAACCTGTATCCAAGTCTTGCCATATTTAGAGTTACAACTCCTATAGAACCTGTCATTTCAGCACTTCCAAAAAGCCCATTACCTCTTTTTAAAAGTTCTCTTAAATCAAGTTGTAATCTACAACACATACTTCTAACCATATATGGTTGGAATGCATCTGGATTTCTCACTCTATTTCCATTTTCATCAATTGTATACTGACTACCTATAAAATTTTGGAAATAAGCGGTTCCTAATTTTGCCGTATTTTCAAAAAGTATATCTGTATTTTCTCCATACCAGTCAAAATCTTCGGTAATGTTGACTGTTGGGATTGGAAATGTAAAGGGTTGTCCTGTTTTGTCACCTTCTGTCATTATTTCAAAAAAAGCTCTATTTATCATATTCATCTCTTTTTGGAAATGTTTAAATCTTAAATCTGTAAGGGTTTTAATATTTTTATCTCGTTTTTTGCCTTCTTCTAAAAGTTGTTCATCATGTATACCTTCAAAAAGGTGTCTATCGTTAACAGTAGGCCATTGGTCTTTTAAATCTTCTGGTACAGTCCAATCTATCGTTATATTTGTAAATGGAGATTGACCCCACCTTGATGGAACGTTTAAATTGTAAACAAAACTTATTATGGCTTTTTTTACTTCTTTGTAAGACAATTTATCTTTAAAAACGTATGGTGCTAAATAAGTATCAAATGAACTAAATGATTGTGCCCCTGCCCATTCTGATTGTAAAACACCTAAGAAATTTGCCATCTGACCAAGTGCTTCCCTAAAATGTTTAGGAGGTTTGCTTTCAACCCTACCTCTAACACCACCAAATCCTTCATTTAAAAGTTGTCTTAAACTCCAACCTGCACAATACCCAGATAAATTATCTAAATCGTGAATGTGAATATCTCCGTTCCTATGTGCATATCCTGCCTCTTTGCTATAGACTTTGTCTAACCAATAGTTAGCTATAACTTTTCCTGCAAGATTGTTAACTAAACCAGCATGAGAATAGCCCATATTAGAATTTGCATTTACTCTCCAATCTTTGTTAAAGATATACTCTTCAACTGCTTGAGTTGTGTCAATATAAGTTGTATCATCGTTAAGACCAAGAACATGTTCCCTTTGAAGTTTTCTTGTATGTCTGTATAACATAAACGATCTCATAACTTCAAAATAACCAGCTCTAAATAACTCTTTTTCTATCAAGTCTTGTATCTCTTCAACAGCCCATACATCTTTTTGTTCTAACGTTTTGATAACTGCATTATAAATATTTTCATCATATTTTTGATTAACACTTTCAAAAGCCTTGGTTATTGCATCTTTAATTTTATAAGGCATAAATTCTTGAATAGAACCATCTCTTTTTATTATTAACATTGTCTCCTCCTATATATAGTATAGTTTCTTATAAATATACCCTATATATAGGAAGGATGCATTGATTTTTGTCAAAGATTTTTAGAAAAATTTTCTTCCCATTCATTAAAAGATTTACTAAAGTACTCTATCCTGGATTTTTTAAATTCCCTTGTAGAATATAAAGGTTTAAAGTCTTTTATATTGAATTTCTTTGATATTTCTATTATTACTTGATTTACTTCATCTTCTGATTTCCCATGAATCATAGAAAATAAGTTGTAATGCCAGTTTTGATACCTTGGTCTTATGTAACAATGGGAAACAGACTTATACTGTGATAGTTCTTCACCTACCCCATTTACAACTTCATCTGGCACGTTCCATACAACCATTGCATTTGCTGTAAATCCTGCTTTCCTGTGATTTAGGATTGTTGCAAACCTTCTTATGTATCCGGCTTCTAATAAGTTATTTATCTCTTCAAAAAATGTATCATAATCTATATTTAATGTTTCTACTATTTCCTTAAAAGGTTCTTTTACTGGCATTATGTCTTTTTGAAGATAATACATTATATCCTTATGTAATTGAGTTAGATTTATATCTTTATACTCTCTTCTTTTAATATTCTCCTTTTCAACACTACTTGCTGTTGTATCTAAAACAACTCCTATTTTAAACATCTTTATTGTAGGAAGGATTATGCACTGTTCAGCATTTGTTACATTAGCAAGAATTTCTATCGTTTTTTCAATTCCGAGTTTGGAATCTTCAGGTACAGCCAAAGTAAACCATAGATTAAAAATTTCGTGATTTCTTTCATAATTATGACTGACACCCGGATGTGTGTTTATAATCTCTGCAGCTTTTTCTATATCTTTTACACTAAAAGCAACCAGTGTAGATTTGTATCCAACTTTTTTTGTTTCTAATATTGCAGATGTCTGTCTTATTATTTTCTCTTCTTTTAAGTTTTTATATAAATTCAAAATTTCTTCTTCAGTTGAATTTAACCTTTTTGCAATATCTTCAAAAGGTCTTTTTTCAAGAGGAAAAGAAGATTGTATTATTTTTAAAAATTCGTCCTTCATAACACTACCTCACTTTTTATAATCATTATTTTATATATTCTTTCTGAAAATCATTGATTAAAGTCAAAACATGCTTTTAAAAATCTATTGTAAAATAATACAGAGGTGATAAAATGAATCCATTTCCGATAATCCTAAATATACGAGATAAAAAGTTCTTAGTAATAGGTGGAGGTAAAGTTGCTACAGAAAAAATTAAGAGGTTATTAAGTTTTACAAAAAATATTACGATTTTATCTCCAGATTTAACTTCGGAACTTAATGAAATAGTTGATAAAGAACATTTAACTTATATTTCACAAAAGTATACTCCTGAGCTTATATCAGATTACGATATTATTATTATTGCTGTAAATGATATTGAACTTCAGAAAGAAATATATAAAGACGCAAAAAAAAGTAAAAAGTTATGTAATACTGTAGACGTTGTAGAATACTCTGATTTTATTTTTCCTTCAATTGTTAAAAAAGGTGATTTAATAGTATCTTTTTCTACATCGGGATCTTCTCCTGCTATTGCTAAATACCTGAGACAATTTTTTGAAAGGATAATTCCTGATGAGATAGAAGACTTTTTGAAAGAGATGAAAGAGCTGAGAGAGAAAATTCCAAAAGGAAAAGAAAGACAAGAAATTTTAGATAAAAAAGCCAGAGAATTTATTGAAAAACATTTTAATTTATGACTTAAATCATAAGAATATTTTGATTTATATCATATACTTTTATTAAAAAATTGAGAGAGTATATGGGAATGACAATAGAAGATTTAAAAAACGTCTATCTATTCAAACACTTATCAGATGAAACTTTAAAAGAATTGGCATCAATATCCACTATTAGAGAGTATGAACCAGGGCAGGTTCTCTTTTTTGAAGGAGAAAAAGCAGAGAATCTTTACATTTTATTAGAAGGAAAATTGAAAGTTTATAAAACTACATTCAAAGGAATAGAAATATTCATAAATCAGTTTGGTCCTGTTTCTATGATTGGAGAGCTTGCAAATTTTGAAAAGATCCCTTATCCAGCTACTGCGGAATTTATGACAGAAGGAAAAGCTTTGGCTATCAATTTTAAAGTTTTTGAAGAAAAATTTTTAAAAAATCCTGATATACTTCTATCTATACTTAAATCTTTGTCAAATAAAATCAGGATGCTAAATAACTTTATAGACTCAACTGTTGTATTGAGTGCTGAGGCAAGAGTAGCAAAACTTATACTTGAAAGTCCTGAGATATTTGAAATTTTGAAACATAATCAAATAGCATCTTTCCTAAATATAACTCCTGAAACATTGTCAAGAGTCCTTTCTAAATTAAAAGATAAAAAAATCATATCTATCGAAGGTAAAAAAATCCAAATAAAAGATAGAGAAAAACTAAGAAGATTGTCAAAAGATGAACCGTTAATCTTTGTTAAATAACACCCAGAGCCTTTTTCACATTCTCAGAAGCTCTATCTATAGTCCAGGGTGGATTCCAGACTAAATTTATTTCAACATCTTTTACCCATGGTAGCTTTTTCACCTCACTTTCTACCCAACTTAAAATTGTTCCAGATAAAGGACATGAAGGTGTTGAAAGAGTCATATCTATATTAACGTTTCCCTCGTTTTCTTTAATATCATAAATAAGCCCTAAATCAACGATGTTAAATCCTATTTCAGGGTCAATAACTTTTTTTAAAGCATTTAAAACTTCATCTTTTCTTTCCATTGTTAGCCTCCTAAATTTTATTCCTTTATTCTATAAGAAATGATGTAAATAAAATTGTAAAGAAAAAGAATACTACCTACAAAAAGTAAAAATGTTCCTAAAGAAATTACCAAATCTTGCTTTAAAATGATTCCTAAGGATATAACTACTAAAGAAAATGAATGAACAATCAAATGGATGGTCGGTAAATTTTTAGGAAGCATCTGGCTTAAAGTAGGAACAGGAACTTTACCCACAAAAGAAGAAAATCTATGAAACCATGTTAAAAAGGGAACAATTTTGTAAAGGCTTGAATAAACTAACAATTCTAAAAAACCTAGAAATAAAATTACTGCAAAAAGCTGTATTGAATGAAAAAGTCCAAGAAATCCCATTGGAATGAATAAAAAAGATAAAAACATTCCATTTAGAGCAAAATCACTTTTCTTTTTTGGCTTATGTTTGTAAATCTCGTAAACTTGAATAAGGTAAATAAGAATAGAAATAGTTATAACTATAAAAAACAATGCTGAAAAAAAAGGAGAGAAAATCTTAGATATAGAAAATCCAAAAACACCTGATGTTAAAAGAAAATAACTCACTTTTGAGTAAATGTAATTAAAGTTATGAGATACAGAAAACATGGGAAGTAAAACTAAACCAACACCAAAAATAATACTGAACACAAATCCAAAAACAACCATTACTGCATGAATAAACAAAAGCTTATTTATATCTAAACCTATACCAAAACTGAAGTTGAGAGCAATTAAAAGACCAAAGAAAGTTCCAAATATCAGAAAAACTGTTCCTGTTATTATAAAAATTGATGTTATATCAAATTTTTCAATATTCTTTAAACTCATAAAAAAATTAAATGCAAAAATGAGAAAAGAAGAGAATAAAATCCCCGCAAAGAAAGATAAAAATAAAAATAAAGAATGAAAAAACATAGAAGTAATGAATGATAGTGAACCTATTACATATAAATAAGCCTGTAAATAGCCGAGTTTAAAGGAAAAAACGGGAATTTCTAAAGCTACAGGAATAAGTTGGTATAAAGCTCCAAATATAACCATCATAATAAAACCAAGTAGATATAAATGAGTTAACGCCCCGTTTTCTAAAATAGAAAAATCTAAAAGAATATTTTTTTTGTTGATAAAAAGAAATATTGGAAAAAGAAGTTGCAACAAAGATGCTGGCACAAAGTAATGTAAAATCAGGCTGAATGGTGGAGCAAACTTTGTTGCTAAACTTCCAACTACTCTCATAATTACCCTTTTAAAGTGAACTCTATTTTATACTTTCCTTCATAATCTGAAATGTTTATATTGTATTTGTTTTCAACTTTTTCAAGAAGTCCCATAGGTTTTTTATGATTTATCATAATTACTTTTTTACTAGGGCTATCCAATAACTTTAAAACAGCCATAGCATTAACCATTGGTTCAGGTGGTCCAAGCATAGAAGTATCAAATTCAAAAACTGTGTAACCATTCTCTTCGTAGGTATAAACTGGAACAGTTGCACCTTCTACTTTAATTTCATGTTTCATCTTAGCACCTCCAATTTTTGATTAAAATTAAAATTTAATAAAACTTTTTTAAATTCTCATTGATTTGAGTCAAATTAAATTTAAGATAAAAATGTCTTAAATTTTATGATAAACATCATTTTAATTATGAATTTAAGACCTTATTATCTTAAATAAATTAAAACTGAATAGGAGGTTCTTATATGAAGAAGCTTTTGGTTTTAACGTTGATTCCGATATCTTTGGTATTGGCTAATGAAAGAACTCCTCAAGAACAAGAAAAAGATATGACCTTTAAACAGGTAATGCAACTTGTAAATTCTGCTGCTATAAAAATACTTCAAGGATTTTTATTTAACAATGATGAAATGATAAAACAAGGAGCAACCGAGATAAATGCACATCCCTTACCAAAAGGAGGTGTATTAAGATACATAAGAACGGAAAAGAGAGAAGAATTTGCTAAGATGATGCCCTCTTTTGAAAAGGCCGTTCATGGTTCGGCTGAAGATATTGTTAAATATATCGAGGCAGGTGATAAAACAAAAGCTTATGAAAGCTATACATTTATGATTCAAGGATGTATGAAATGTCATTCCCTATTTAGAAACTATTTAGAAGGAAAAAAAGAATAGGAGGTTATTATGGAAGAAAAAGTTTTGGATGTAAGAAAAATTATACCTTTTGAAAGACATGAACTTATTTTTAAAACATTTGAAGAGTTAAAACCAAACGAGTCCTTTATTCTTATTAATGATCATGACCCAAAACCACTTTACTACCAGTTTAAATATGAACAAGAGGGTAAGTTTCAATGGGAGTACTTACAACAGGGACCTGATTTATGGAAAGTTAAAATAACAAAAACTTAAATTGATTTAAATCAATGAAAAAGTTAGTAGATCTTTACTATCCTAAATAAAAAGGATTTTAAAAATGAATGGATTAAAGAAAGCTGTGATTATTGTAGTATTGGCGGGAATACCTATAGTTTTAACAGTTATTTTACTGATAGGTCCATGTATTATTTCAATTATAACTCTCTTACTGAAAAACTTGATGTGAGGTTTATATGGATATTGTTGGATTGATCTGGAAAATTTCATATATGGCTCATATGATAACAAATTCAGCCTTTTTTGGTTCTTCTATTTTGATGCTTCTTGCTTGTGAATACACATGTGAAAGTAAAGTTTTGTCCATATATAAAAAATTCTCATCTGTTTTTTTGATTGTTTCTTTTCTATCTGGCATAGGACTTCTATCTATACTCAGTATTGGTGGTATGGATGACTTAACAACAAATAATGTTGGAATAAGCATACTTTTAATGATCAGCGGTTTTTCTATTTTGGTATTTATTTTCATATTTTTCCTTTTATATAAAGGAGATAGTTTAAAAATTAAGAAAGTTCTAATACGGGTTATGGTTTTGATTTATTTTTTAGTTTATCTAAGTAGAGTTTATTTAGTTCATTAAAATTCTAATAGGAGGTTTTGTCATGGCTGAAGAAAGGTCTTACAAGAAGTGGTTCGTGACATTTCTGATAGGCCTGATTGTTGCTGTTTTACTTTTTACAGGCTTTACTGTCTATCAGATTAAAAACGTTCCACCTATTCCACAGGAGGTGAAAGGGGCTACTGGAACGCTTTACACTTATGATGATGTAGTTCAGGGAAAAGCTTACTTTCAAAAGTACGTTCTTATGGATCAAGGATCTATCCTCGGCAATGGAGGATACATAGGGCCTGATTACACTGCAATGATGTTGGACAAAAAAATAAGACATTTGGAGGAAATTTACTCACAAAAAATGTTATCAAAATCTTTTGATTCCTTAAATCCAGCTGAAAAAGCTTATGTTGATGGACTTGTTAAAAAAGATATGAGAGAAGTATCTGTATTAAAGCCAGATACAACCCAGATTACTCCTGAGCATGAACAAGCTTTTTTAAAAGCAAAACAAGAATTAGTTGAATTTCTAACAAAAGGAAATCCTAATTACTCTTTAATTGGAGGAATTATCAAACCGGAAGAAGCAGAAAAGATTGCTGCATTCGTTGATTGGTCTGCCTTGGTTGCTGCATCACCCAGACCTGGTAGTAACCTAACATACACAAACAACTGGCCGCCAGAACCAAGAATTGGATTAACTGCTTCTTTCTCGTCATTAGCATGGTCATTAGTTGCAGTAATGGCTATATGGACATTAACAATAGTGGTTTTATGGGCATTTTATGATTACTTTATGAAATTTAACGGGGATAAACCGGAGCCTTCCTTAACTATAACATCTTTAACACCTATGCAACAAAAAGTTTTAAAGTTTGTCCCGTTAGTTCCACTGTTCTTTTTCTTACAGGTGGTTATGGGAGGATATTTAGCGCACCTATACGCAGATCCTGCTCACAGCTGGATAATTCCACAATCATTATTACCTTTTAACGCAGCAAGATCTTTCCATTTAAACTTAGCAGTTCTTTGGATTGCTATTGGTTGGTTAGCTGGTGGGTTATTTATAGCACCGTTAGTTACAAAAGGAAAAGACTTTAAATTCCCGATAGCTGTAGATATACTTTGGATTGCACTTGTTATTGTCGGACTTGGAGGATTGGCGGGATTATGGTTAGGAGCTTTAGGAAAACTCCCAGATAATCTTTGGTTTTGGCTTGGTAATGAAGGAAGAGAGTATATTGAATTAGGTAGGTTATGGGATATTGGAATAGTAGTTGGACTTGTCCTATGGTTTTCGATAGTATTCTTTACAATAAGAAAAGCTGAAAAGATTACTCCACCACTTCAGATGATTATATGGTCTTCTTTTGCGATAGCTGTTTTATATCTTGCTGGTATGGCACCCCTAACAAAAATAATGCCAAACTTTACTGTTGATGATTACTTTAGATGGTGGGTCGTTCATCTTTGGGTTGAAAATACTTTTGAACTTTTTGCAGCTGGAACTATGGCATTTTTAACTGTTGCTTTAGGTCTTGTCAGTGTTAGATTTGCAACAATTATGATGTTCTTTGAAGCATTCTTAATAGTTGCTACAGGTACCATTGGAACGGGACACCATTATTTCTGGATGGGAGAAAATGAGATGTGGATTGCTTGGGGTGGTGTACTTTCATCTCTTGAGCCTTTACCACTTGTTATACTGATGGTTGAAGCATACAAAGAGTACGCTCATGTATCTCATAAAGATTTTCCATTTAGAATGGCATTTATCTGGCTTGCTGGTTCTGCTTTTTTAAACTGGTTAGGAGCAGGATTTTATGGAATGATAGTAAATTTACCTATAGTTAACTATTATGAACACGGAACCTACTTTGGAATGGCACATGGACACGTTGCATTGCTTGGTGCGTTTGGCTATGTAGCAATAGCATTCTTATATTTTATTGTTAGGGCAAATGCTTTAGCAAAAGGTCTTCACTGGGATGAAAAGCTTTCAAACCTTGCCTTTGGATTAACAACAGCTGGAATATTCTTCTATGCAATTCCTACAATGGTTATTGGAACTAAACAATTTCAATGGGCATACGAAATAGGATATTGGGCTGCGAGAACAAGAGAAGTATTAGAAGGTTTAGGATTTTGGATGTGGATTAGAATAGTACCAGATGCGATGATATTAATAGGAAGTGCTTTAATTTTAGTGGATATTATTTATAAGCTTTACCTCTCTCAAAAAGAATCTGTATCATATAAGACATCTCCATAATCCAAACTTTGAGGGAAGGTTTTACCTTCCCTCTTTATCATAAAGTTTAAAACGTAATAACTCTTATTGCAAAATTCAAATTCCTCGCTCATATTTAACACTATGAAAGTTTTAATCTATGGTTCCACTGGCTTTGTAGGAAGGTATGTTGTAAAGCAGATGATTAATAAAGTAGAGCTATATTTAGCTGTGAGGAATGAAAGTAAAGTAAAGAGCATTTTTGGAGATTACATAAAAGCTATAAAATTAACCGATAAAATCGAAAATCCTATTTTTGAAGTTAATCCAGACGTTGTCATAAACCTTATAGGTATTCTAAAAGAAAGTAAAGATAACACCTTTGAATATACCCACTATGAAATACCAAAAAGACTTATAGATGCTTCAAAAAGTGTTAATCTTAAAAAGTTTATTCAAATGTCAGCCTTAGGAGCTGATATAAACTCAAAAAGTAGATATCAAAAAACTAAAGCGATGGCAGAGCAGTATTTAATATCCAGTGGTCTTGATTACGTTATATTTAGGCCTTCAATAATATTTGGGAAAGAGCAGAAACTGTTTGAAGATTTTAAAAAGTACAGTAAAATAGCACCTTTTTTCTTAGCACCTTGCGACGCAAAAGTTCAGCCTGTTAACGTTTACGATGTAGCAGAATGTTTTGAAAAAGCCACCACAACAGATGTAAAAAATGAGATTTTTGAGCTTTGTGGTAATAAAGTAGTAAACTATAAAGAGCTATTTGAGTTTGCATTAAAATACCTAAACATAAAAAGACCTGTTATACCTGTTCCAAAGAAAGCATTTTTATTTATGATACCTGCATTTTCTTTAATGCCTGACCCTATAATGACACTTGACCAGTATTATATGCTACAGGAAGATAACGTTTGCAGTGGAAATTATAAAGGAGTAAAAGACTTACTTGGAAGTGTAAGAGATGCTTTTGTTTTTTAAAGGGAGCATAAATCAGACAGCTCTATCTTTTCTGTCCTTACATCTCCTATTAGGATTTTTTTAAAATTATTAAAGGCGTGGGATTCGTCTGTAATGAATATTTTTCTAACTCCGTTTCCTTTAAAATTTAAATTTAAACTTTTTATATGGTCAACTATCGCTATAGATGAGTCAACTATGTTTAGATGAGGATATAGAGATTTGATTGTATTTTTCAAAAGGGGATAGTGGGTACAACCAAGTATAAGAGTATCTATACCTTTTTCTACCAACTCTTGCAAGTATTCTTTTACCGTTAGCTTTGCTATTTCGTTATCAGTCCAGCCTTCTTCTACCAGTGGCACAAACAAAGGACAAGGTTTTTGATAGATTTCTAACGAGTTGTCTAAATTTTTCAGCTCATTTACATAAGATTGACTTTTTACAGTTGCAACTGTACCTATCACTCCAACTTTTTTGTTTTTTGTGTACCTTATAGCAGTTTCAGCTCCAGGTTTTACAACGCCTATTATAGGAATAGGTAGGATTTTTTTTAAAGTTTCCAGAGCATAGGAAGAAGCTGTATTACAGGCTATTATCAAAAGGTCTACATTAAAGTTATGGTAAAGGTATGTAGCACACTCAATAGAATATCTTATTATTGTTTCTTTTGATTTGTTTCCATAAGGAACTCTTGCAGTATCTCCTAAATAGTAAATATCTGCACTTGGAAAATTTTCTGCAACTTCTTTAAATACTGTTAATCCACCTATTCCTGAATCAAATATTCCAATGGACATTAACTTTCCTTAACTGTTGAGTTAATTTCTACTCTTGGAGCGTCAGACCATAGCCACTCAAGTTTGTAGTAATCTCTTATCTCTGGCAAAAATATGTTTACCATAATATCTCCATAATCTATGGCTATCCATCTTCCTTCGTTATAACCTTCTAAATGTTGTGGGATTACACCATACTCTTTTAAACCTGCAATTATGTTATCACATATAGCCCTTGTATGAACTGGCACACTTCCAGATAGAATAACCATGTAATCTGCAATAGGAGACACTTTTCCTATTTCTAAAGCTACTATATCCTCTCCTTTTTTCTCTTCTGCTTTTTCTACAATCTTTTTTAAAATATCCAACGCTTCCATCTCACCTCTTAAAATTGAAGTTTTTTTAATAAATTTTGCAATTTACTTTCATTTTCAAGATTTTTCATTTGCTGTTTGTAAGGAGACTCTGGAAAAGCTTTATCAAATGATGCTATCATCTCTTTTGCTTTCTCTTTTGAGTTGTTTATTCTCTCTATGAGATTGTTAAGATGCTGTTCTAAAAGCTTTTTTCTGTTTATTAAAACGTTTTTTGCCTCTAAGTCTTTCTCTTGGTCTATCTTTTTCTCTAACTCTTTTATCTGTTGTTTGTAGTTTTCAATTTCATGGGTGTACTGATATTGGGAGTTTATTAAGTTGTAAGCGAGCTTGTATATTACGTAGTCTTTTTGTATGTAATCTTTGTACTTACTGTATGCTTCTTGATAGTAAACTGCAGCTGAGTAGGGTTTGCCATACTTTTCATAGGTCTCTGCTATGTATAATGTATGCTTTGCCTTTATTTCGTTTACTTTCTTTATTATTTCTTTCGCAGCTGCTACATATTTGCTGTCTGGATAACTGTCTATTATCTCTTGTGCTTTTTCTTCTGCTTTGTTTACGTATGTTAAGTCCCTTTTGTAATCAGGGGATACAAACATATAGGACATTGCAAGTTTGTATAGAGCTTCTGGGATTTTAGGTGAAGTTGGGAAAAGGGCAATAAACTCTTCAAACTCAACTATAGCATCTACATACTCCTCTCTGTTGTAATAAGAGTCTGCCAAAGCAAATCTTGCTTCCATAAGCTGTGCAGGTGTAAGACCTTCCGACTTGAATATTGCGTTTTTTAACTCTTCTTTTGCTTTTTTGTAATCTCCTTTTTGATATAGAGTTAAACCTTTTGATAACTTTTCTTGACCTATGTAAACTTCTGTTTTGCTACCGCAAGAAAACATAAAAGCCGATAAAATGCCTAAAAAAACAATTTTTTTCATAATACTTTTTCAACCTCAAACTTATCTATGTGCATTTTATTATTATACTCTATTTCTACAAACTCCTTAAGGTTTAGACTTTCTAAAAGTTGATTTACTCCGTTTGATAGCTTTGGGTTTATCATAAGTTTTAATTTAACAAATGGTTTGGCTTTAAGCAACGTTTTTTCAAGTTCAAAAAGTAATATATCTTCAGACCTTAAATATCCTTTTCCGTAGCATGTTTGGCAAGACTGAGAAAGTTGTTTTACTATACTTTCTTCTAACTTTTTTCTTGAAAGTTCTACTAAACCAAGCTGGGTTAATCCTTTTATTTTTACAGGTCTTTTGTCTTTTCTAAATTCTTCTTTTAGTAATTCAAGAAGTTTTTCTTTATGGTCTTTCTCTGTCATATCTATAAAGTCTATTATTATTATTCCTGCTAAATCTCTAAGTCTTATTTGCCTTACTATCTCTTTTACAGCTTCTGTGTTTATTTTAAATGCTGTTTCTTCAAGGTTTTTTTGCTTATGACAGCTTCCACTGTTTACATCTATAACAACCAACGCTTCTGTCTCTTGTATTACAAGGTAAGCTCCGCTTTTTAGGTATGCGTAAGGTGAAAGTATTTTATTTATTAGTTTATCTATACCGTATGCAAAGTATAGAGATTCTTTTCTTTTTCTGTATGGTGTGATTTTTATGGTATTGTTTGGGAAGTTGTTGTTTAAAAACTCTTTTATCTGTTTTAGAAGTTTTATGTCGTCAGATATTATCTCTGAAAAGTTTGCTGCATAGTCTCTTAAGATGGTAAAAGCTTTAAATGGTTCTTCGTAAATAAGTGCTGGCGCTTTCTTTTTTTCTGCATCTTTTTGAATGTTGCTCCATAACTCTTTTAAAAACTCAAAATCTTCTAATATCTCTTCATCTGTAGAATTTATTGCAGAAGTTCTTATTATTATTCCATAATTATCAGGGTTGTAGTCTTTTATGAGATTACTTATACGATTTTTTAAGGAATCTCTTATTTCTTGGTCTTCGTATTTTGAAGATATTGAAATTTTTCCTTTATTTTGTGGGAGTAAAACTAAAAACTTTCCTGGCAGGGAAAGTTTACAGGATAGTTTTGCTCCTTTTGTACTTACAGGAGACCTTTTTACCTGAACGAGGATTACAGAGCCTTTTTTTAGATTTTTACACTCTTCTTCACATACGTCTTTACTGGGTAAAAAAGCCTCTTTGTCTTCTCCTATGTCTACAAAGTAGGCTTCCATTGCTGAGCTGTAAGATAAAACTTTTCCTTTATATATGTTGCCTGTTTGTTTTGATATCTCTATATCTTCAATTTTAAGTTCAACAGGAACGTTATCTTCTAATATAAGGTAAAAAATTTTTTTTGTTCCTGTTGTAATGATAAGCTTTCTATCCAAGTGTTTTACTCCGTAAGCAATAATAACAAAAACGTTTATAATTTTAGCATAAATACACATGATTTAGGTGAGGTAGTTTTTATTAAAAGGTGAGTTTACAAATAAACTCTCGATGATAGGAGTTTTTTGGTGTATTCTGATTTTGGGTTGTCAAATATCTGGTAAACATCACCCTCTTCCATAATCTCTCCTTTATACATTACAACAACTCTATCAGCTATCTGGGCGACTACTCCAAGGTCATGGGTTATAGACAGTATTCCAATGTTGTATGTTTGTTTTAAATCTTGAAAAAGGGATAAAATGCTAGCTGCTGTTGTGACGTCTAAAGCTGTTGTTGGTTCATCTGCTAATATGTATTTAGGTTTGTTTACTACAGCTGTAGCTATTACGACTCTTTGTTTAAGACCTCCAGATAATTCGTGAGGGTATTGGTAAAATCGTCTTTCTGGGTCTGGAATTTTTACAGCTTCCATAGTTTTTAAAACTAAATCTTTTGCTTCTTTATAAGACATGTCTTTGTGTGCCAACACTGTTTCTAATATCTGTTCTCCTACTGGAAGTAGTGGATTTAAAACTGCTGATGGCTCTTGAAAAACCATTGATACAACACTACCTCTTAATCTTCTAATTTCCTCTTTTGATAGGTCTTTTATGTTTTTGCCGTCTATAATTATATTTCCTTCAACCTTTGTATAAGAAGGAAGAAGACCCATTATGGCATTACAGCTTACACTTTTTCCAGAACCTGACTCTCCAACGATTGATAGAATCTCACCTTGATTTAGATGAAAGGAGACTCCTTTCAGAGCCTCCACTGTTTGATTGTCAAGAGTAAACTTTACTTTTAGATTTTCAACTTTTATCACTTTAAAGCGTCTATAAGTTTGTTTAAAGTTTCTGCTGGTATTGCACCTGATACTGCGATACCTTTATTTGGAAAAACTATCGTAGGTGTTCCGTTTATTCCTACTGATTGAGCGTACTGAAGATTTTTATCTATTGTTCCTTTAGCTGATTGACAAGATTTATCTATAGAAGATAATCCTGCTTCATCTCCCTTTGCTACACTTTCAAAAGATCTGTTAAGTATATTTTGTTTTGCGTTGTTATCTTTTTGACACTCTATGTTTTCTGATATACCTCTTGCGTGCTTATGGAATGGTAGAGGATACAGCACCATTTCAAATTTCACATCTTTTCTGTTTTTTAAAACTTTTTCTATCTCTTGATGTAATTTTGCACAGAAAGGACATTGTGGGTCTGTAAATACGTAAACTATATTATTACCACTACCGTAGGTAATGTTAGATTTAGGTAAATTTTTTGTGTCAACAAAGTTTATAAGGTCTATAAGTCCTTCCTTTTTTAGCATTTCTACTTTATCTTTACCTAAAATTTTTGCCAATTTAGCTTCTTTTTCAGAGTTTACTTGAGATTGGAGTTGTTGAAATCTTTCTCTTGTAAGACTTACTTTTTTGTTTACGTCTATAATTTCACCATTTACTAAGTATTTAAGATTGCAATCAACGTAAATAGGCACTTTTTTGTTGCCTGTTTCTATTACAACTTCGTAAAGTCCAGATATAGGTGAGTCAGAAACACTTACGACTTTTGCATTTCCTAAAATTCCAGATAATGCTTTTTGTACTTGAGCAGTACTTACTTTACTACTTCCACCTCCAAGACAACTTTCTGCTGCAAAAACAGTTGTTCCTGCGGTCATTAGTCCAACTAAAAACATCTTTAACTTCATCAATTCTCTCCTTAAGATTAGATTTTTTATATATTATATCCTTGTTTCTAATTTTGTGTGTAAATCTTTTGTAAATCTGCTAATTTTTTGAATTTAATTTTAGGAAAATTAGTCCAGTCATTATTGCATCGTTTAAAGCGTCGTGTTTTCCAAAAGATGGAATGTTTAGGTCTTTTAGTATTGAATCAAACCTTAAATCTACAAATCCTTGTGGTATTGTACCTATTTTGTAATCGTAATACATTCCAGATACTTCTATTTTTTCGTTTGGAAGTGGTATTCCTATAATCTTTTTTGTGTATTTGTTTATCATTGCTACATCAAAATCTATGTAATAACCAACAAGAGGTCTACTTCCTATAAACTTTAAAAACTCTTTTATGGCTTTTTTTAATGGGATACCGTTTTCAAGGTCTTTTTTTCTAAGCCCGTGTATTTTTATTGTTTCTTCGTTAATATCTTTTTCAGGTTTTACTACTGTGTAAAATCTATCTTTTAGAAGGATTCTATTTTGTTTAATCTTTACAGCTCCAATAGACAGGATATCATCTGTTTTTGGGTTTAAGCCTGTTGTTTCTGTATCAAAAACTACGTATTCATCTTCTGGTGGGTTATCAAAAAGAAATAAGAACTCTTTGTCTTTAAGCTTTTTCTTTAAAAGTTCTTTTTTTAAGCGTTTTAATAAATCTATCATCTTAAATAGTTTAGTTTGTAATGGTTTGTTATAAAATCTTTAAATTTATTTACAATTTTAAACGACTCTTTTAGTAAATCTTTCTCATAGTTTGTTAGAGAGTTTACATTTATATAATCGTCAGGTTGTTTTTTCATCTCTATCTTTTTAAGTCTTTCTCTAAGTCTTAAAGTTAGCATAAATTCTAACGACTCTATTAATTCTTTACCAAAATCTTTGTTTATTACATTTAAGTTAACGAGTTCTTTTATACGATTGAAGGTGTTTGTTTCAGTTATTCTATTCTCAACCGATAAAGACCTAATACCGTGGATTATCGGGAATATACCACCTTTTTTTATGTCTAACTCTCCTTTGTGTTCTCCTTTTTCTGTTTCAAATCCACCAAAAAAGTTTAAAGGTGTTTTAAAACTTATAGTTGGTAGTGCAAACCAAGATAGAAATGTTTTATTGTCTGATATTTTTTCAAAAAGATAATCTCTAAGTTTTTCTGCCAGCTCTGTTTTTCCATCAATAGGTCTTAAATCTACAAGTATTGCAAGGTTCAGCATATTTTCTGGGTTTATGTTGTTTGTATACTCAAAAATAGATTCTTTAAACTCTTTTAAAGGTTTTCTCCAGTATGGGTTTGTAAGCATTACGTTTCCTTTACACTCTGGATAACCTAACGTTTTAAGAGCTTCAATAAAGTTTATTGAAAAGCTTTCTAAAACTTCTTTATCAATCTCAAAACCATCGGATAAGATTAAGCCGTTGTCTTGGTCTGTTTTAAGTATCTGTTCTTGTCTGCCTTCACTTCCCATAACTATGAGGCAGGTATTTTCTTTTATTTTTTCATCTGCAAGGAGATTGAATATTTTTTTGAATATCTTTTCGTTTATCTCTGATACAAACTTCATTATATGACGGGTTCTTATTCCTTCTTTGTGCAGGAGTTTTACTGTGTTTATCATTGAGTCTGATATAATTTTTAATTCATCTATTGTTTTTGCTCTTTCTACTTGTAGAGCTAAAAATTGAGGTTGATTTGAGTACTGGGTAAGTATATCTACTTCGTTGAGTACTCCAATTATTTGGTTATTTTCATCTTTAATTACAACTCTTTTTATGTTGTGTTTTATCATCGTTATTATTGCATCAAATAAGAAAGTGTCTGGATTTACGCTTATAATGTTTTTGTTCGCTATATCGCCTATGGAATCTTCTACGCTTTTCTTAGAAAGAATAACTTTTTTTCTTAAGTCTGAGTCTGTAACGATGCCATAAGAATCTGGGTATTTAACTATTATACTTAATGCCTTTTCTTCGGTCATCTTCTTTACAGCTTCGTATATAGATAAATTTTTTTCGACTATCAAAGGTTTTTGATACTTTATATCTTTAACTTTTGAGAATAGATAAGGATTTTCTGAAGCTATAGAAGAGAGTTTTTCTTTTGTAGACTTCTTAAAATAACTTGCAAAATCATAATTTTCAGAGATTAGTTTTAGTAATATGTTTGATGGAAATCTGTAAAAGATACATTCTTCCACAGTAAAGAACTGATTTTCATTTTGACCTAATATTGATAGGTAATCAAAACTGTCTTTTTCTCCAAAGTAGCTCACTTCATTTCCTGCTAAATCCTTTTCAACTACTGCTCCTTTTAGAATGATACAGTAAAACTTTGAAAGATTTGGCACAGTTTGATTTGGTTTTAGATATACCATTTCTGTGTTGTCTATAATCTCGTTTAGTTGAGAATCAGTCAGTAGCTCAAAAGGATAGCAGGTTTTTAAATACAGTTTTATGTCCGCTATACTCATCGTTTTTCTCCTTAATATCTAAAAAAGGGGCTTAAAAGCCCCATCTCTATATTAATGTTTAACAGCTCCTTCTGCACCTATTCCAGTTTGAGATCTAAAGTATTGAGCTTCAAAGCCTTCTTTGTCTTCTTTAGCCCTTTCAGAGTTGTCAAGTTTAGAGATTAGTATTGTTAAAACAAATGTAGTAAGCATTGAGAATAATGCAGGGTTTTTAAGTTTTATTATTGGCTCTGGATTTTTAAGTACATCAACCCATACAGTAGGGGATATAACGATTAATACTAAAGCAACAACTAATCCAGCTAAACCGCCCCAGAATGCACCCTTTGTAGTAAGGTTTTTCCAGTAGATAGATAAAAGAAGAATTGGGAAGTTTACAGATGCAGCAATAGCAAACGCTAGTCCAACCATAAACGCTACGTTTTGTTTTTCAAAGATTATACCTAAGATTATTGCCAGTATACCGATTACAAAAGTTGCTATTTTTGAAACTTTCATTTCTTTCTGTTCGTCTTTTTCTTTTGCTATAACATTTGCATACAGGTCGTGGGATAAAGTAGAAGCTCCAGCCAACGTTAATCCAGAAACAACCGCTAATATTGTAGCAAATGCAACTGCTGATATAAATCCCATAAACGCTGATCCACCTACAGCTTCTGCAAGATGGATAGCTGTCATGTTATCTCCACCAATTAATGCTTTTTTATCTCCTATCAGGTTTTTAGTTTCGTCAGTAGCACTAACTATTTTTGTTATTCCATCAACAACAATCTGTTTTACGTTTTGGAAGTATTCAGGATGGTTTACAAATAAAGCAATAGCTCCAAAACCTATTATGAAAGTAAGTATATAGAAGTAGCCGATAAATCCTGTTGCAAAGAATACTGATTTTCTTGCTTCTTTTGCGTTAGGCACTGTAAAGAATCTCATTAAGATGTGAGGTAATCCTGCCGTTCCGAACATTAAAGCAAGTCCTAAAGATATAGCATTTAACGGGTCTGATACAAGTCCACCTGGAGCCATAATAGCTTCAGCTTTTGCGTGAACTTTTGTAGCTGTTGAGAATAATGATTCAAAACTAAATCCAAAGTTTAGAAGAACCATAAATGCCATAAAAGATGCACCACCTAAAAGTAAAACAGCTTTTACAATCTGTATCCAAGTAGTCGCAAGCATTCCACCAAACGCAACGTAGGTTATCATTAATACACCTACTACTATAATAGCTGTGGAATAAGGTAATCCAAATAAAAGCTGTATTAACTTACCTGCACCAACCATCTGAGCAATAAGATAGAACGTAACAACTGATAGAGAACCTATAGCTGCAAGGATTCTTATTCTTTTTTGTTCAAGTCTGAAAGAAGTAACATCAGCAAATGTGTACTTTCCTAAGTTTCTAAGTGGCTCAGAAAGTAAGAACATAACTATAGGCCAGCCTACTAAGAAACCAATTGAGTATAAAAGTCCGTCATATCCTGACGTGTAAACAAGTCCTGCAATACCTAAGAAAGAAGCTGCAGACATATAGTCTCCAGCTATAGCAAGACCGTTTTGAAATCCAGTGATACCGCCGCCTGCTGTGTAGAAATCTTTTGCAGTTCTTGTCCTTTTAGCTGCCCAGTATGTAATACCTAAAGTAGCTAAAACAAACAGTATAAACATTGAAATAGCAGTCATATTAACAGCCTGTTTTTGAACGTTTCCTTCAACACTACCAGCTGCAAAGGCTAATGAAACTAAAGCAAAACTTAAAAACCAGAAAAACAATCCCCTTTTTGTCATGTTATACCTCCTTTAGATACTTTTTCTTTATTTTTTCTGAGAATTCGTCGTAATCTTTGTTTGCGATGTAGACGTATACTCCTGTTAAGATGAAAGATAAAACTATAACGCCAATACCAATAGGTATACCGATTGTTGTTACACCTTCTCCGATTTTTTGAGCTAAAAATTCCTTGTTAAATGCAACTAGTAGAATGAAACCAAAGTAAATTATCAACTCTAACGCCGTGAGAATAATCATTACCCTGTTTCTTTCAGATACTAACTTTTGAAAGTCAGGGTCGTTTTTGATTTTTTCAATAAGACTTCTGTCCATAACGCTTACCTCCTGTTAAAAGTCGTAGTTTGCTATTAGTCTATATTCTGTAAAGTTTTGTCCTGGAACAAAGTTCCAAGTGTATATTCCCCTTGCTTTTAGCTCTAAATTCTTGATTAATCTACACTTCCAAGTTAAGTCCCAATCAGTCTCGCTTGCGTCGTGAGTTGTTGAAGCATATTTTGCATTATTTCCAACATTAAAATAAGAGTATGCTAAATGTAAGTTTAATCCTTTTATTATGTCAAAGCTTGTTCCAACCTTCCAAGCTGTTGTGTCTGCTACGTATCCAAGCCTTGTAACTGTTCCTTGTACAAATCCAGGTGTTCCACCCCAAGGAGTAATAAGTCCACCATTTAATAGTTTGTTTGTATTACTACCAGTTATTGAGTACGCACCGTAAAGGTTAAAGTTTTGGACTACTGGAGTTAGAATATTTAAGTTAATTTTTGCTCCAAAAAGGTTTGCTCCAACTTCTTTACCAAAAACCTTTTTAACGTTATCTCCTATGTTTGTTTCATTTATATACTGTGCTGATACTGTAGTTTTTACATCAGCCATTTTCACAGTGTAATCACCTTGTAGGTATACAATGTTTAACATATCCCAAGCGTAGTAATCCCAAGCTTGAAGTTTTAAGTTGGGTATTCCTTCGTAAATCGCAGCTAAAACTGTTACTCCCGCGTTAGACTTTCCTATAGCCTGCTTACCCATATTCATAAAGTTTCCTGTATCGTATTTAGCTAATCCTTGATTTAGACTTGAGTATCCTCCGCAACCATAACCTGATTGTAATCCAAGATAACTACACGCTGAATATGCGTTTGCAAATGTTCCATAAGCCATGTTCCAGAAGTGAGCTCCTATTAAGGTTGTTTTAGGTAAGTCCTTGTTTGTAATTACAACACCTTCAAAAAGGTTTGGAAGCATTCTTGCATCGTCCATACCAGCCATAGGAGTGTTTATTTCCTGTCTTCCGATTTTTAAGTTTGTGTTTTTATAAGTGTAGTTAAGATAAAGTTGACCTATGTAAGTAACACCTTTTCTATCTTTACCGAATAAAGATGGGTCCATATGTGAGTTTGGAGTCCCGTCATCATTAGTTCTATTTGGGTTTATTGCATTAGTCGTGTAAGTCATAATACCAAATTTCAAACCGTTGACAGCTGCAGTTTCAAATCCAAACTTACCACCAATTGCAAAAGCTGAACGGTCATTTTTTGAGAACGCAGTGTTGTAATCCCTATCAATGTAAAAAGCCCTAAACTGACCCATAACCTTGCTTTCTTTGAAAGCTGACTCAAGGTCGTTTGCTGCAAATACCTGAGTTGAACCTACTGCCAAAAGTGCTGACAGTGCCAAAACTTTTTTCATCGTTTAACCTCCTATAAAATTAGATTTATTAAAACATTGTTATATTCAAATGTTTATAACATCGTTATATTTGCTTATTTTTAGCCAATAAAAAAACCTCTCCAAAAACGGAGAGGTTGGATTTAAAAAAACTTATTCTTCTAAAGTAGAAGTGTCTCCTATTTCAAGACCCAACTCTCTTGCTTTTAAAAGCCTTCTCATTATCTTTCCACTTCTTGTTTTTGGTAGTTTATCTACAAACTCAATCTCATCTGGAACGGCTATTGGTCCAAGAACATCTCTTACTGTGTCCTTTATTCTCTCTTTTAACTCCTCTGAAGGCTCATAACCTTCTTTTAGGATTACAAACGCCTTTATAGATTCTCCTTTTATCTCGTTTGGTTTTCCTATTACAGCTGCCTCTGCTACTGCATGATTTTCAACTATTGCTGACTCTACTTCTGCAGTTCCTATTCTATGTCCTGCAACGCTTAAAACGTCGTCAGCTCTACCTACAACCATTATGTAGCCTTCCTCGTCTATAGCTGCAAGGTCTCCAGCTGAGTAGTATCCTGGTATTTCGTTCCAATATTTTTCGTATCTTTCAGGCTCTCCCCAGCAAGTTCTAAGCATAGAAGGCCAAGGATTCTTTATAACAAGGTGTCCTACTTGATTTGGTGGCATAGGATTTCCTTGTTTATCAACAACTGCAACCTCTATACCAAACATTGGTTTTCCTGCTTTTCCAGGTTTTGCTGGGTAAGATGGAACTGTTGTAATCATGTGAGCTCCTGTCTCTGTTTGCCACCAAGTGTCAACAATAACTGCTTTTCCTCTTCCTATGTTTTTGTAATACCAAAGCCAAGCTTCAGGGTTTATTGGCTCTCCTACAGACCCTAAAACTTTCAGTGAAGATATGTCATACTTAGCAGGTATTTCTTCTCCAAATCTCATAAGCATTCTTATAGCTGTAGGAGCTGTATAAAATACGTTAACGCCGTACTTCTCAACATACTCCCACCATATTCCTGGATGAGGATATACAGGCACTCCTTCCATCATTATAGAAGTTACACCGTTTGCCAGTGGTCCATACACTATGTAGCTGTGTCCTGTAATCCAACCTACGTCTGCAGTACACCAGTAAATATCATTTTCTTTTAGGTCAAAAACGTATTTAGAAGTCATATAAGTGTTTACCATATACCCACCAGTCGTGTGTAAAACACCTTTTGGTTTTCCTGTTGTTCCAGAAGTGTAAAGGATAAATAGAGGGTCTTCTGCGTCTTGGATTTCAGGAGGACATTCTTTAGAAGAATTTTTAATTAATTTGTAGAAATCAACTACATTGTGTTCTTCATACTCATCAGAAAGTTCGTTGTCTCTGTCCCAAAGTATTATTTTTTCAACAAAATCTAAATCTTTTATAGCTTCTTTTACAGTTGGGAATAAAGGTATCTTTTTACCTCTTCTTTTTGTGTAAGTTGCGGTTATAACCGCTTTTGCTTTTGCATCGTCTACTCTTATCTTTAATGCCCCTTCACTAAATCCAGCAAAAACTACGCTGTGAATAGCTCCTATTCTTGCGCAGGCAAGCATTGCAATGGCAGCTTCTACAGTGTTTGGCATGTATATGGAAACTCTATCACCCTTTTTAATACCTAAAGACTTTAAACCGTTTGCCAGCCTGCTAACTAAATATAAGAGCTCACCATAAGTAACTTTTTTCTCATTTCCTTCTTCATCAACAGATATGAAAGCTACTTTGTTTCTTTTTCCATTTTTTACGTGTCTATCAATACAGTTATAAGTAATGTTAGTCTTTCCGTTTACAAACCATTTTGCATAAGGGTAGTCCCACTCTAAAACCTTATCCCACTTTTGAAACCATTCTAACTCCTCTGCGATTTTACTGTAAAAACCTTCTCTATCCTCAATAGATTGTTTGTAGAGATATTCGTAATCCTTAACCCAAGCCTGCTGAACTATATCCTCTGGTGGATAGTACTTTTCATCAACCTTCAAAAGTAAATCAGACTTTTCCATGTTTGACCTCCTTTATAACATAGTTTTATTATGAAAAATAAAACAGTAT
>NZ_KK211035.1:0-24094 GCF_000619805.1 Sulfurihydrogenibium subterraneum DSM 15120
GAAGAGTTAGAGAGTTATCCAGGAATAGGAAAAGCTTTAAAGACAGGGAAAGAAAAGTTTATAAAAGAGGGATTACAGCAAGGACTACAACAAGGATTGCAAGAGGCTGTTATAGAGCTACTAGAGTTAAGATTCGGAAACATAGGGGAAGATATAAAGGACAAGATAAAGTCTATTGATAATATAGAGACCTTAAAAAGTTTACATAAAAAGGCAGCTATAGTAAACTCTATTGAAGAACTTGAACTTTAACTTAAAGGAGGATTTAGTTATGGAAAGTATAGTTTTTGAAAATAGGGACAGACCAAATTACGCAGAGTCAATAATATTCTCAGTTTTAATCTTAGCTGTTGTAGGTGGAGCAGTTGCTTTTTCTATTTTAAGTGGAAAGGTTAGCAACGTTCTTATATTCCAGATATCTGGATTTATATACGGGCTTTCTGCATTGATGTACATATTTCAGTTTTTCTTTAAAAATGCAAACATAGGGAAGATTGGTACTTTACTTGCATTTTTAGGTTGGCTTACCCAAACTGTTGGATTGTTTGTAAGAGGAATTGAGTCATATCAGATGGGTATATTCCATCCGCCATGGACAAACCTTTATGAATCTTTGATGTTTTTCCCTTGGCTTGCAGTAGGACTTTATCTATACATTGAAAAGGAGTATAAAACAAGAGTTATCGGAACTTTCTTTATGCCTATAGTTGCATTTTTAGTAATATGGGGACACAAATTTAATACAGATATAAATCCTCTTGTTCCTGCTTTAAGAAGCTACTGGTTATACTTACACGTTTTAGCATCTTTTGTAGGTTATGCTGGATTTACAGTTGCTTTTGGTGCATCTTTTGCATACTTGATAAAGCAAAGCTTTGATAAAAACATAGAAGTTAAACCAATTCATTACGGTGGTTTTGCTATAAGTCTTATTTTAACTTCTATCTTTGGTTATCTAACTTTAACTGGTGCAAAAGATATTAAAACAATGTTTTTTGGTATTTTATTTATCTTGGCTCTTTTATCTCTTATTTACTTTGGTATATACGTATTAAAACCTATTGGAAAGGCTTTACCTTCTGAGAACTTGCTTTCTGAAATAGCCTTTAAAGCTGTTGCTATATCTTTCCCTATTTGGACTGCTTCTATAATGCTTGGTGGTGCTTGGGCTAACGAGGCTTGGGGAAGCTACTGGAGCTGGGACCCAAAAGAAACTTGGGCTTTAATCGTATGGCTTTTCTTTGCTGCATACATTCACGGTAGAACTATAGGAAAGTGGAAAGGAACTACTTCTGCGTGGATAGTTGTAGCTGGATTTATAATGCTTTTAATATGCTATTTTGGAGTAAATCTTTACTTCCCAGGACTTCATAGCTACGCAACAGAGTAAATACAAATAGTGGGGCATTTTGCCTCACTTTTTTAAAATAGCATTGGCTAATTCTAAATCTTCAGGATATGTTATCTTAAAGTTTAAAAAACTTCCTTCGTTTACCGTTATCTTAAATCCTTCTCGTTCCATCAAAGCAGAATCATCCGTAGCTATAAAGTTTTCTGCTAACGCTTTTTTGTGCGCATAAAGTAGTTTTTGATAATCAAAAGTTTGGGGCGTTTGGACTATATAAATACTCTCCCTGTCTAACGTTTTAATAACTTTATTATTTAAAACTTCCTTTACTGTATCCCTTGATTTATAGGCAGTAATTGAACCGTCCCATCCTAATTTGACGTTTTGAATACCATCTGTAAACATTTTAGGATTGGCAAACGGTCTTGCAGTATCGTGAATAACGACTATATCACAACTATTTAGATGTAAAAGACCATTATAAACAGAGTATTGTCTCTCACTACCACCTAATACTTTTTCAAAATCTTTATTCATTTTTATTTCTACATCAATGTTATCTTCTGGTAATACAATAATAACTTTATCTATCTGAGGTAGGCTTTCAACTGTCTGGATAGAATAATCTAAAATCCTTTTACCGCCAAATTCTAAAAACTGTTTTTTATCTCCAAATCTACTTCCTTTTCCAGCTGCTAAAAGTATGCATCCTATCATATTGAATTCTCCTTGGCCTAAACTATAATTATAAAAAACAAAAGTGAGGTATAAATATGATAACAAGAGAAGAAATTGAAAGAATGTTAAAAGAAGGTAAGGATATTGACCTTAGTTTTGAAGATTTGGAAGGTATAGATTTATCATACTTAGACTTATCTAATATTACTTTTACTGGATCAAACTTAAAAAATGCCAATTTTGAAGGTGCGAAGTTAGAAGGAAGTTTTATTGCTGATGCTAATTTAGAAGGTGCCAATTTTAAAAATGCAAATCTTCAAAAGACAGTTTTACAAAGAGTAAACTTAAGAAACAGCGACTTTGAAAATGCAAATCTTTTTAGAACAGCCATACTTGTTTCAGATGTTTCAAAAAGCAACTTTAAAAACGCCTATATGGTAAGAGTAAGATTAGAGGACTCAAAATTGACAGAATGTATATTTGATTATGCAGATATGACTTACTCAAATCTAAGAGGAGCTGATTTTCAAAAATCTTCATTTATAAGAACAAAGTTTAGTTATAGTGATATGAGAAAGGCAAAACTCTCTAACGTTTGGTTTGAAAATGTAGAAGCTGAAGAAGTTTTAATATACGGCAGAAAACCTTGGATAGAAGGATCCAAGGCAGAAGTTAATTACTCAAAAATAATGCCAAGCAACTATGATGATTAATATGTTTTAACTCTTATAGAGTTTCCTATAACAAATACACTGCTTAAAACCATTGCAAGAGCTGCAAACACAGGGTTTAAATGCCCTGTTATTGCTAACCCCATACCTATTATGTTGTATATAAATGCCCAGAATATGTTTGTGTATATTACTCTTTTTACCTTTCTTGACAGTATTATTATAAGAGGTATCTTTCTTAAGTCATCTCCTATTAAGCTGATAGAAGCTGATTCCCTTGTTAAATCTGTTCCACAAGCCATGGCAATACCTATATCCGCCTCTGCTAAAGCCGGAGCATCATTTATACCATCTCCTACCATTGCAACTACTTTTCCTTTTGATTTTTCTTCTCTAATTGCTTTTAACTTATCATCTGGAAGTAAGTTAGCTCTAACATCTTCTACGCCAAGCTCTCGTTTTAATACTTTTGCAAAGTAATCAGAATCTCCTGTAAGAATACCTACCTCAACTTTTAAACTTTCAAGTGCATCAATGGCAACTTTAGCCTCTGGTCTTATTTTTTGAGTAAAAGATACAAATCCTAAAATTTCCTGTTTATCTGATAAAAATGTTATCACTTCTCCGTTTTTTACTGCATTTTCCTTAAGCTGTTTTAGATTCTCATCTAACACCACACCATACTGTTTTAAAAACTCTTCACTACCAAGTACATACTCTTTACCTTGAACTTTGCCTTTTATACCAAAACCAAAAATAATTTTAAAGTCTTCTACTTTTAATTCTTTACACTCTTTACACCAATTTATAAAGCTTTTTGCGAGTGGATGTTCTGAGTTTTTTTCCAGAGAGTAAAAGATATCTTTTGAAGAATCATCTTTAAACCAGACCTGTGATACTTCCATTGTCCTTTCTGTTATAGTTCCAGTTTTGTCAAAGAACACTTTTTTAACTGTTGACAGTTTTTCTAATACTTCAGCACTTTTTATAATAACGCCGTCTTTCATAGCCTGTCCAAGCCCAAGCCATAAGGCAAGGGGAGCTCCTATACTAAATGCACAGGGACAAGATATAAGTAAAACAGATAAAGACACTATTAAAGCCTTTTCAAATCCTACTTGAATAAACCAGTATATAAAAGATGAAATAGCAAGAAAAAACACTATTGGCAAAAAGTAGAAAGCTATTCTATCTGTAATACGGTTTATGGGAGCTTTTGTATTTCTTATCTGTTTCATTATTTCTATAAATCTATTTAAAGTCCATTGAGACTGAGGTTTATCTACTTTTATTAAGAAGCTACCGTCTAAAACTGTTGTTCCAGTGTAAAGATAGTCTCCTGCTTTTTTTAAAATAGGTTTTATTTCGCCTGTAAGTATAGACTCATCTACGTGTCCTGTACCTTCTATTATTACTCCGTCAGCTGAGACCTTCTCCCCTGGTCTTATTTTTACAATATCATCTACTTGCACATCTTCTACGGGAATTTCTACTTCTTTTCCATCTCTTATAACAGTTGCTTTTTTTGCAGATAAATCCATAAGCTGTTTCATAAAGTTAGATGCTTTAACTCTTGAAGATGTTTCTAAATACCTTCCAAAAGTAACTAAAACAAGAATCATCGTTGCAGTTTCAAAGTATATGGCATTTTTACCAGTTAAAACAGAGTAAACGGACAAAAAGTAAGCGGAAAAAGAACCAATAGCTATAAGGGTGTCTGTGTTAAAGTTAAGTAAGTTTTCTTTAGAAAAAGAGTTTTTAAGTATAGGAATACCAAGTAAAATCATCACAGGTGTAGATAAAACTAAAATAACCCATTTTATAAACCCTGTAAAAAGAAGCATCTCTCTATCGTTTGGATCAGTAAAATGAGAACCGTATATGTACATACTCAGCATCATAACAAGCATTGCTAAAAAGTACCCAAAACCAAACTTTCCTAAAAATGCTAAAGCTGTTCCTTCTTCCCCTCTTAAACCTGTTGTCCTGTTGATAAGATAGCATCCAAAACAGCAAAAATCTTCCACTTTCCCATCTACTTCAAACTTTAGAGGTTTACCAGTTATAGGAATACCACATTGATAACACTCTGCGTTTTTTTCCTCAGACAAAGACAAAGGTCCACATGAACAGGAGATAGAAGGCTTTATCTCTATATTTTCCAACTTATAGGCACCTCTTTTTAAAAATTTTTATAAAATGTGTTAAAATATTAAGTAATTTTTGCTGTTTTGTAAAGAGGTATTGATGTTAAACTTTAAAGATAAAAATGTTTTAATAACAGGTTCAACAAGAGGGATAGGTAAAGCTATAGCCTTATCCTTTGCTAAATATGGAGCAAACGTCATAATAACAGGTAGAGAGAGGTCCACAGCTGAGATTTTAGCTAAAAATATAGAAAATGAGTTTGGCGTTAAGGCCTTTGGTATAAACTTAGACCTTTCAGGGGATATTGAAAACTCTTTTAAGGAAATTGTTGACTGGTCTGGTGGTAAGATAGACATCCTCGTAAACAACGCAGGTATAACAAAAGACACTCTTTTTATAAGAATGAAACAGGAAGACTGGGATTCAGTTATCAATACCAACATAACTGGAACATTCAAAATAACTCAAGCTGTAGCCAAACTTATGATAAAACAAAGATACGGTAGAATTATAAACATAAGCTCCATAATAGGTTTTATTGGAAACATAGGTCAAGTTAATTATGCTACAACAAAGGCAGGGTTAATAGGTTTTACAAAATCTTTGGCAAAAGAGCTTGCTTCAAGAAATATAACTGTAAACGCCGTTGCACCTGGTTTTATAGAAACTGATATGACAGCTAACCTACCTGCTGATATTGTGGAAAACTATCTAAACCAAATACCACTTGGAAGGTTTGGAAAACCAGAAGATGTTGCAAACGTGGTTTTATTTTTAGCATCTGATATGGCAAGTTATATAACAGGTGAAACTATACACGTAAATGGTGGAATGTTTTAAAAATTTTATATAGGAGGTTTAGACGATGTCAATCGAGCAAAGAGTAAAGGAAATTATAGCAGACCAGCTCGGAGTAGAAATGGAGAAGATAACTCCAGATGCTAAATTTGTTGATGACCTTGGAGCTGATTCATTAGACGTTGTTGAGCTTATCATGGCCTTTGAAGAGGAGTTTGGAGTAGAGATTCCAGATGAAGATGCGGAAAAGATAGCAACTGTTGGAGATGTATTAGAATACATTAAATCAAAACAAGGGTAATAAAAATGAGAAGAGTCGTCATAACCGGTCTTGGAGCTGTAACACCTATAGGTAATAATGTAAAAGACTTCTGGGCAAATCTTGTTAATGGTATCAGTGGAATAGACGTTATTAAAAGATTTGACCCAGTTGAGATAGGCTTACCTGTAATAATTGCAGGAGAAGTAAAGAATCTAAATCCTGAGCAATTTTTAGACTCTAAAGAGTTAAAAAGAATGAGTGATTTTGTAAAATTTGCTGTTATTGCAGCAAAAGAGGCAATAGAGGATTCAGGATTAGATTTAGATAAGATAGATTTAACAAGGGCGGGTGTTATAGTTGGGACCGGTATTGGCGGCCTTCGGGACATTGAAGAACAGCAAAAGGTTGTTATGGAGAAAGGAGTAAAGAGGGTCTCTCCTTTCTTCATACCATCTGGTATATCAAATATGGCAGCTGGATATATATCTATACAGTTTGGTTTTAAAGGACCAAACTCATGTGTTGTTACTGCTTGCGCAACAGGAACCCACTCTATAGGAGATGCTTTTAAGATAATTCAAAGAGGCGATGCAGACATTATGATAGCAGGAGGAACAGAGTCTGCTATCACACCTTTAGGTGTTGCAGGATTTGCTAACATGAAGGCTCTATCTACAAGGAACAACGAACCTCAAAAAGCTTCAAGACCTTTTGACGCAGAAAGAGATGGTTTTGTAATGGGAGAAGGTGCTGGTATAGTTATCCTTGAAGAGTTAGAACACGCAAAGAAAAGAGGAGCAAGGATATACGCAGAAGTAGTAGGATACGGTTTAACAGGAGATGCTTATCACATTACAGCTCCTTGTTCTGATGCAGATGGTGCTGTAAGAGTAATACAGATGGCTTTAAACGATGCAAAAGTTAACCCAGATGAAGTAGATTACGTTAACGCCCACGGAACCTCAACACCTTTAAACGATAAAATAGAAACATTAGCTATAAAGAAAGTATTTAAAGACCATGCATACAAGCTAAAAATAAGCTCTAATAAATCTATGATAGGACACCTGTTAGGAGCTGCAGGTGCAGTAGAAGCAGTAGCAACAGCACTAACCATCAAAGAAGGAATAATACCACCTACAATAAATTACGAACATCCTGACCCTGACTGTGATTTAGACTATGTTCCTAACAAAGCTATCCAGTACCCTGTTAAAGTAGCAATATCTAACTCCTTTGGTTTTGGTGGAACTAACGGTTGCTTAGTATTTAAGGCTTATGAAGATTGAAAATCCAGAATTTTTACGTAGGGTAGAAGCGTTAGAAAAACTTTTAGATTACAATTTTAAAGATAAATCTTTACTTTTAGCTGCTATAACCCATAGGTCTTTTGTTGCTGAGTATCCTACAAAAATCAAAGACTATGAAGTTTTGGAATTTTTAGGGGATTCGGTTTTATCTTTGATTGTGAGTGAGATTTTAATAAAGCAGTTTCCAGAGGCAAGAGAAGGAGACCTCTCTCAACTCAGGTCTGCAATTGTAAGTGAGGCATACCTTTCAAAACTTGCAAAGTTACTTAATTTAGGTCAATTTGTACTAATTAGCAAAGGAGAAAAATCTCAAAAAGGTAGTGAAAGAGAGTCTTTACTTTGTGATGTTTTTGAAGCTGTATTTGGAGCTATTTACGTAGATTCAGACTATCAGATAAACACTCCCAGAGATGTATTTAACAGACTTTTTAAAGAAAAACTTTTACAGGATATAAAGACAGAAAATATACCAAGGGATTACAAATCTTTACTTCAAATAGAAACTCAAAAACTTTACGGTAAAATACCTAAATATAGACTTATTCACTCAGAAGGTCCAGAACATGATAAAATTTTTGTAGTAGAATGTGAAATAGAAAAGATAAAAACTACAGGAAAAGGTAGGTCTAAGAAGGAAGCTGAGACGCAGGCAGCAAAAGAAGCATTTAAAAAAATAAAGGAATAAATATGAGACTTGGAGTAAACATAGACCACATAGCAACGTTAAGAGAGGCAAGAAAGACAGTAGAACCAGACCCTGTAAAAGGAGCTCTAATAGCTATCCAAGCTGGAGCAGACCAGATAACTTTACATTTAAGAGAAGACAGAAGACACATACAAGACGAAGACCTTTTAAGACTAAAATGTGAATTAAAAGATACAAACACACCTATAAATCTTGAAATGGCACCTACCCAAGAGATGAAACAGATAGTTTTAGAAACTCTACCTAACACCTGTACACTGGTTCCTGAAAAAAGACAAGAAATAACCACAGAAGGTGGATTAGACGTTGTATCTTTAAAGGATTACCTTAAAGATTACATAAAAGAGTTGAAACAAGCGGGTATAAAAGTTAGCCTTTTTATAGACCCAGATTTAGACCAAATTGACGCATCTTTAGAAGTAGGTTGTGATGCCATAGAGATACACACAGGAGAGTACGCAAACGCCGTTGGAAAGTCTGTAGAAAAAGAGTTGGAAAGAATTAAAAAAGCAGCAAAGTATGCAAAAGAAAAAGGTCTTAAAGTTTACGCAGGACACGGACTTAACTACGATAATGTAAAAGAAATCGCAAAAATAAAAGAAATAGAAGAGTTAAACATAGGACACTCAATAATAGCCAATGCAATATTTTTAGGACTGTATGAAGCTGTTAGAAAAATGAAGGAAATAATAAAAAAGGCAAGAGAGGAATCTTAAAAAATGTGTGGAATAGTAGGTTATGTTGGATACAGAAAAGCTGTTCCTGTTTTACTTCACGGACTTCAAAGATTAGAGTATAGAGGATACGACTCAGCAGGAATAGCTGTTTTAGATGAAAAAGCAAAAAAAATAATAGTTGAAAAACAAGTAGGAAAAATAAAAGACCTTCAAGAGCACATCTGGGGAAAAGAGATAAACGGAAATATAGGAATAGCTCACACAAGATGGGCTACCCACGGACCACCTTCCATAGAAAACGCACACCCACACACAAGTAAAAGTGAAACTTTTGCAGTAGTTCACAACGGTATTATAGAAAACTATGCTAAGTTAAAAGAAGAGCTTATAAAAAAAGGATACCATTTCAAATCTCAAACAGACACAGAAGTAATAGCACATCTGTTAGAGGAATACTACGAAAAAGACCTTTTAACAACAGTTTTGAAAGTTGCAAAGATGATAGAAGGTGCCTACGCCATAGGTGTAATCTCAACATTAGAACCAGATAAAATAGTTGCCTTAAGAAAAGGAAGTCCTTTAATAATTGGTATAGGAAAAGGAGAAAACTTTATAGCTTCAGACATTCCAGCTATTTTAGAGTATACCAAAACCTTTATAACTCTTGACGATGAAGAGATAGCTGTTATAACAAAAGATAAGGTAGAGGTTTACGATATAAATGGAAATAAAATAGAAAAAAAGCCTTTTACTGTAAACTGGGATTTAGCATCTGCTGAGAAAGGTGGATTTAAACACTTTATGTTAAAAGAGATTTACGAGCAACCTAAAACCATAACAGATACAATATCTGGATTTTTCTCCGACTTAGATAATCCTGTATATAAGGAAATAAAAAATATAGAAAACATTGTTATTATTGCTTGCGGAACTTCTTACCACGCAGGACTTGTAGGAAAGTTCTGGATTGAGAAGTTTGTAAAAGTACCGACAATAGTTGACTATGCTTCAGAGTTTAGATACAGAGATTTTCCAATAAATGAAAAAACTTTAATAATAGCCATAAGCCAGTCTGGAGAAACAGCTGATACAAGATTTTCTGCCATCGATGCCAGAAAGAAAGGGGCAAAAGTCTTATCTATCGTAAACGTTGTAGGAAGCTCCCTATCAAGGGAGAGTGATTTTGTTATCTATACATACTGTGGTCCAGAGATAGGCGTTGCAGCTACTAAAACCTTTACAGCTCAACTTATAACTTTACTACTTTTTTCACTAAAAGCAGGATTAGAAAGAGGGAATTTAACCCAGGAAGAGTTTGAAAAGTATCATAACGATGTAATCCATCTTCCACATTTAATTAACGAGGTTCTAAAGCAGGACAAAGTTATTGAAGAGATATCTTACAAATATCACAACGTAAAAGACTTTTTATTTTTAGGAAGGGGACTAAACTATCCTATAGCTCTTGAAGGAGCTTTAAAGCTAAAAGAAATATCTTACATACACGCAGAAGGCTACCCAGCAGGTGAGATGAAACACGGACCTATAGCCCTTATAGATGAGAATCTTCCAGTAGTTTGTATGGTTCCAAAAGACTCATTGTACGAAAAAATGATATCAAACATTCAAGAAGTAAAAGCAAGAAAAGGGATTGTAATATCCATTAGCGACAGTCAAGATAGCCATCTACTATCACCATCAGACAGCATTATAAAAATACCTTCTGTAGAAAATGAAAATCTGTATCCTATAATATCAGTAGTTCCTTTACAGCTACTGGCTTACCACATAGCAACTATTTTAGGTAAGGACGTAGACCAACCAAGAAACCTTGCCAAAACTGTTACGGTAGAGTAGAAAGTAGCCAAGAGTGGGTCGATATTTATGATATTTATCATGATTTTTTACGTTTTTATATGGTTATATATTTTTATACATAACGATGGAGGTTAAGATATGAGGAAGGTTCTTTTGACTTCTTTACTTTTGTCAACCAGTGTTATGGCAGCTGATGACATATTCTCTGCCATAAAGGAATCTAAGTTCTCTGGTTCAATTAGGGCTAAGTACTTTTTAACAGATTGGGAAGATGAAAGCAAAACAACTGGAGTCTGTCCAGCTACAGCTCCTACCTGTAAAGACGCAAAGGGATTCTCTGTTGGTGGTGGACTTTCTATGCAAACAGCTCCTTTGTATAACTTTACTGCAAAAGTCTCTTTCTGGACTGTTACAGGTTTTGGTTGGACTAAAAAATCAGATGGTTATACCGCCACAGCTTCCTTAGACTTATTTAAAAATAATGCATACGGTCAAGGATACTCTGTTTTAGCAGAAAGCTATGTAGAGTATAACGACAAAACAAACATGGTAAGAGTAGGAAGGACAGAGTATAAAAATCCATTTTTTGACTCAAACGATACAAAAATGATTCCAGCTACTTTTGAAGGAGCTTTTATTACCAGCAAAATTATCCCAAACACTGTTGTAGAATTTGATTATCTAACAAAAATGAAACAAAGAAGAGATACAGAGTTTGGAAAGTTAACTGACACGATAGATACTCCAGTTGCTATAAAAAAGCATTACGCCAACTCTAACAATCCACCAGACTTTATGGTTTTTGGAATAAAAAGCCAACCAATTAAAAATCTAACATTAGAAGCTCACTACGCACACTGGTGGAACATTGTAGACCAGTTAAGACTTGAAGGAAATTACACACTCAAAACAGGAGATTTTAAACACACTTTCGGAGTAAGAGGGTACTTTCAGTATGACGATGGAGCTGGAAAAATAATAAAACCAAAAGACAACAAACTTGGAGATAACGATAACAGTGTAGACTCTTGGCTTTACGCAGTAAGGTATATACTCGACTACAAAAATGTAAAGTTACTACTTGCATACTCCCAAACCTCTACCAAAGGAGACATAATAGCACCTTTTAGAGGATTTCCTACTGACGGTTATACAAGATCTATGACCCAAACAGACTGGAACGCTGGAACAAAAGCCTACAAAATAGGTGTAGATTACAACGTCCCACAACTAAAAGGATTACTTTTACAACTTAGTTATTCTTATTACAACAGAGATGAAAGTAAAGTTCCATACCAAAGTATGACAAACAGAGGATTTAACAATGGTGATACAAAACAGTGGAACCTTGACATCACAGAAAGATTTGAAGGAAAGTTAAAAGGTTTAATGCTCAGAGGAAGATTTATGATTCAAGACAACGATAAAACAACAGCTTGTTTATCAGCTCCTTCAGATTACAGAACAAGATGTAATAAGAATACAAACAACAAAGAGATGAGACTTGAAATGGTGTATAATTTTTAAACTATGGCCAAGAAAGTCATAACAGAAGTTTACTTAAATGTTGACGAAAAAGGTTATCTTGGAAAAGGTAGAGTTATTCTACTTGAGCTTATTGATAAGTATGGGTCTATATCAAAGGCTGCAAAAGAGCTTGGAATGAGCTATAAGGCTGCTTGGGATATGATTGACTCTATAAACAACCTATCTCCTTATCCAGCTGTAGAGAGTAAATCTGGGGGAAAAGGGGGAGGAAAGACAGTCCTCACACAATACGGTAAAAAGTTGTTAGAAAGTTATAAAACAATAGAAAGTATCTTAAATAAGATAGCAAACGAAATAACTCAAAATATAGAAAACGCAGAAGAACTGTTAAATCTATACAGGAAGATGAATATGAAAGTATCAGCAAGAAACAAGATTTTAGTTAAAGTAAAGGAAGTAAGGAAAGGAGCTGTAAACACTGAGGTAATTGGAGAGTTTTTTGGTCAAAGTATGACTGCTATTATTACAAACGATGCAGCACAGGAGCTGGATATTAAAGCTGGTGATGAAGTTTACTTTATATTCAAAGCAACAAACGTTATAATTGCTACTCCTGACGGCCTAAAGCTATCAGCAAGAAACCAGCTTAAAGGAAAAGTAAAAGAAATAATAAAAGGAGCTGTAAACAGCGAAGTAAAAGTAGACATAAATACAGCTGTAATAACCGCAACTATCACAAACGAAGCAGTAGAAGAGCTGCAGCTAAAAGAAGGAGTAGAAGTTTTAGCTATAATCAAAGCTTCAGACGTTATAGTAGCTAAGTTTTAAAAAATTTTTTTGCTGATTTTGGTTATATAAAATTTTATATAGGAGGCTTACAATGAAAAAGCTTTTAGGTATCGTTTTGGCTTTACTGTTTGCACTTAAGGTTTATGCAGGAGAGATAACTGTTTACGCAGCTGCAGACCTTACCTACGCTTTTGATGAGCTTTTAAAAGTATACAAACAGAAGTATCCACAAGACAAAGTTAAGGCTATTTTTGGTTCTTCTGGAAAAGGTTTTAGTCAAGTTGTAAATGGAGCTCCTTACGACGTGTTTTTCTCCGCAGATATGGGATACGTTGAAAAGTTAAAACAGCAAGGACTAACTCTATCTGACGTAAAACTTTATGCCATAGGTAGAATAGTCCTTTGGACAAGAAAAGATAGTGGAATAGACGTATCAAAAGGGATTAACGTAGTGTTAGACCCAAAAGTGAAAAAGATAGCTATAGCAAACTGGGAACACGCGCCTTACGGTGTTGCAGCAAAAGAGTGTCTTGAATATTACAAACTATTTGACAAAGTAAAGAGCAGGTTAGTATTAGGTGAAAATATAAACCAAACAGCTCAATATATTGAAACAGGAGCTGCAGATGTTGGATTTATAGCCCTTTCAATTGCAAAAAGTGAAAAACTTCAAAAAGTAGGTACATACTACCTTTTACCTGCAAACTGCCACAGCCAGATAAAGCAAGGTTATGCAATCTTAAAACACGCGAACACAGACAAAGAAACATTTGAGACAGCTAAAAGATTTTACGACTTCATAGCCACTCCAGAGGCAAGAAAGATATTTATCAAGTACGGATTTGTCCTACCGGGCGAAGAGTAATGGTAGAGTTAAACAGTTTTGAGTTAGATTACATATTAAACGAAGACATTCCTTTGATAGACCTAACCTCCGTAGTCTTATCGTTAAAAGGAGATGGAAACATCTCCTTCATAGCCACAAAAACTTACGAATTTGTTAAAAAAGTAAGGGAAGTTAATCCTAACATTACTATATCAACTACCCGTAAGTTTATGCCTTTTACCAAGAAATTAGTAATGAAAGCGATATTATCTGGAGGAGCTGTTCCCCACAGAATGTCTCTTTCAGACACAATCTTAATTTTTAAAGAGCACGTTATTTTTACAGATTTTAAAGAGATTGTAAACAACGTTGAAAACATAAAGAAAAAGTCTGGCGGTAAAAGTGTGGGTATAGAGGTAGAGACCAAAGAAGAAGCTTACATTTGCATAGAAAAAGGCTTTGACTTTGTTCAGTTAGACAAATGGCATCCTGACGACGTTAAAGAAATAGTTAACTTTAGGAACAGTATTGGTTCTAAAACTTTAATCGCAGCTGCAGGAGGAATAAACATAGAAAACGTTCAAGACTTTGCCAAAACTGGCGTTGACATAATAGTCACAACATCTCTTTACTGGTCAAAACCATTAGACATAAAAGCCAAGATAGAGAGGGTTCAAAATTGAGAAACTTTTTAAGCTTTTTAACAGGATTTTTAGTTGGTAATTTAGGAGGTTTACTTGGTTTAGGGGGAGCTGAGTTTAGAATTCCAGTATTGATTTACGTTTTTAGATTTGCAATACTAACTGGTATAGTTATTAATCTAACGGTAAGCTTCTTTACTGTTTTGTTTTCTTTTATATTCAGAGGTTTTACAATTTCTTACGACTTGGTTTTTTCATACTTTTTCATAGCCTTAAATATACTCATTGGGTCTCTTTTAGGGTCTTACACTGGAGTTCACTTTGCCACATCTATAAATCAGGATTTACTTAAAAAGGTTGTAGCTATTTTCTTAATATTTGTGGCTTTTTTACTGTTTTTCCACGATTACATTTACGAAAGTGGTTTTATTTTAAACCTTCCCGATTTTCTAAAGATTCCAACAGGTTTATTTTTAGGTTTTTTTATAGGAGTGTTTAGTAGTATGTTGGGGGTGGCAGGGGGAGAGTTAATAATACCAACCTTACTGTTTGTATATAACTTAGACATAAAAGTCGCAGGAAGTTTAAGTCTTCTTATAAGCCTTCCTACAATTGCCATAGGTTTGTATAAGTACAGTAAAAAAGGGCATCTTCGAGTAGTTTTAGATGAAAAAGTCTTTGTATTTTTTATGGTTATAAGCTCTGTAATAGGGTCTTTGGTAGGAAGTATGTTTTTAAAGCAGTTTTCAAGCCACGGGCTTAGGATAATGCTGGGAGTTATACTTTTAATATCTTCTTTTAAAATGCTTTATATGAATAAAAAGGGGCTTTAAAATGAGAAATATTTTTAACTTTATAAAAACTCCAGAAGCAAAATCTATTTTTAAAAAATATGATTTCATATTACCAGAGGATAAGTAATGAATACGATTAGTGGTTATGTGCTTAGCGTTGAGTTTACAGATACAATCTCACAAATAAAGTTAAGCACAGAGCTTGGAGATTTTTACTGTGTCATACTTGAAAATCCTAAGACGGTAGATTATTTAACAGGAGGAAAGTCTTTAAAACTTATCTTCAAAGATGCAGATTTAATACTGACAAAAGAAAGAATTTTTAAAATAAACAGTTTTGAAGGTGAGATTAAATCTATAACTTTTGGAGAGATATTTTCAGCTATCAATTTTCAAGCAAAAAACTATCAATTTTCAACTATTTTATCAAAATACGAAGCACAGGACTTTAAAGTAAGCGATAAAATATATGCCTACATAAAACCTACAAGTATTATATTAGAGGTTTAAGATGTTAGAAGTTTTAAAACAGATAGACTTTACGCCTTTTTACATTACGTTAAAACTTGCTTTCACAACTACCGTTATACTGTTTTTTGTAGGATTACCTTTGGCTTATTTTTTAGCTTACTCTAAATTTAAGTTTAAGTCAGCTATAGAAGCTGTAGTTGCACTTCCTTTAGTTTTACCACCTTCCGTCCTTGGTTTTTATCTTCTTTTAATCTTGTCTAAAAACGGATTTTTAGGAAAATTTTGGGAAGAGTTATTTGGACATCAGCTTGCCTTTCATTTCGAAGGTATAGTTTTAGCATCTGTTATATTTAGTTTTCCTTTTATGATTCATCCACTTTTATCAGGATTTAAGTCTGTAAACAAGACTTTGATAGAAGCATCTTACACTCTTGGTAAATCTAAAATACAGACGCTTTTTAGGGTTATCCTGCCAAATATGAAACCTGCTATAATGACAGGGATAACTCTATCTTTTGCCCATACTGTAGGAGAGTTTGGCGTTGTCCTAATGGTTGGAGGAAGTATAGAAGGAGAGACAAAAGTAGTATCCATAGCCATCTACGATGCTGTAGAAAAGCTTGACTACACAACAGCACACGTTTACGCTGGAATACTCTTTGGAATTTCATTTTTTGTCCTTTTAGTTTTATACATGTTAAACAAAAAATTTGAAGTAGGTCAGTAATGATAACAGTTAGGGTTAAAAAACAGCTTATAGGTTATCAAGGAAGGTTTACATTAGAAGCTGACTTTAAAGTTGAAAAAGGAGAGTTTTTAACGATATTTGGAAAATCGGGAAGTGGAAAAACAACTATTTTAAGAATGATAGCAGGACTTGAAAAGCCAGACGAAGGATACATAGAGTTTGACGGAAAAGTCTACTTTGACTCATCTAAAAAGATAAACCTTCCACCACAAAAGAGAAATGTAGGTTTTGTATTTCAAAATTACGCACTTTTTCCTAACATGACAGTTTATGAAAACGTTGCCTTCGGAGTTGATAAAAAACAGCTACATAAGGTAGATGAGGTTTTAAAAACTGTAGAACTTTATTCTTTAAAAGACCGATATCCACCTTCTTTGTCTGGAGGTCAACAGCAGAGAGTAGCCTTAGCAAGGGCAATAGTCAAAAACCCAGACATACTTCTTTTAGATGAACCTCTCTCAGCTCTTGACTACTCTATAAGGTCAAAACTTCAAGATGAACTAAAAAAAATCCATAAAATCTTTAATCTTACTACCATATTGGTATCCCACGATAAACCTGAAGTTTTTAAGTTATCAGATAAAGTTATCTATCTTGAAGAGGGAAAAATAAAAAAAGTAGGTACTCCAAGAGAAGTTTTTATAGAAAAAAACATATCTGGAAAGTTTTCTTTTTACGGAACTGTTTTAGACGTAAGAAAGTCAGACTTAATCTACGTGATAACAGTAGATATAAACGGTAATTTAGTTGAAATAGCAACTGCTCAAGAGTTTAATGTAGGAGACGAAGTTTTAGTAGGAACTAAAGCTTTTAATCCTGTAGTGATTAAGGTTTAACAAGCTCTAAAGATATATTTACTTTAGCCTCTATGTCTATTTTGTAGGGAATACTTTGATTTTTTTTCATGTATACCACTATCTTTTTTGTTTTACTATTTTGAGGTGTAAATGTGTATACAACTTCATCTTGGTTTTCTTGTTTTGATATTAAAACTGGGGCATTGTTTATCTGTATTTTCATTGATAAAATCTCCTGAGGGTTAACATTGCCTTTAAAAAATTTTGTTATTATAGGAAGCCAAGGTTTTTTTTCGTATATCTCTTGGTTTTCGTATATTCTCTCTTTATCCTTCTCTTTTTCGTAAAGTGCCTTGTAGTCTCCTTCTTCAATATAAAGAAAGTCATAATTGTATAAAAATCTCAAAGATTTATAAGTTTGACCTTTTGCCTCAATTTTATTGTCTTTTTTTGTAATATACATATCTCCTACTGCTAAACCAAGGACGTAAACCCTATACACAGTGTAGTTTTTAAGCTGGTCTGATTTATCTGTTTGATTGTTTTCATAATCTATTATATAAAGTGGGTCTGTCCTATAAACTTCTTCCTGTGAGTTTACCTGAGAGAGTAATATTAAAGTAAAAATCGTAAGAGGGATAAAAACTTCCATTAAAGTAATCCTTTTTCAGCAAAACTAAAGTAATCGTTTTTTCCAACAATTATGTGGTCTAAAATTTCAAAACCCATCTCAAGTGCAAGTTGAGAAAGCTTTTTAGTAAAGTTTATGTCCTCTTCGGAAGGTCTGCTTGAGCCGTTTGGGTGGTTGTGTGCTATTATTATTCCATTACAGTTATACTTTAACGCATAGTAAAGAATATCCCTTGGAAGAACCCTTACAACATTTAAAGACCCTTTGGCTATAACTTCTTTTGCTATAAGCTCGTTAGAGCTGTTTAGATAGATTCCAACCATATGTTCTTGAGACTCTTTAGACAGGTACTTTAAAAAGTTGTAGACATCTGATACAGAGGTTATTTTTATTTTTTCTTCATCATTTTCCATCCTTTTGGCAATCTCTATAATAGATAAGATTTGAAGAGCTTTTGTTGTACCAATTCCTTTTATTTTTTGCAGTTCTTCTAAAGATAAGTTTTTTAAATCTTTAAATGATTTACCGTTTAGTATCTTTTGAGATAATCCTATTACGTTTATCCCTTTTGTTCCAGAGCCTAAAGATATAGCTAAAAGTTCTTCATCAGATAAGGAAGAAAGCCCATATTTAAGAGCCTTCTCCCTTGGTAATAAATCTTTTGGTAAATCTTTAATAGGTTTTTTATAGATTACCCTATTTTGTTTCATGATTTTAATTTATTGTTCTCTATACCAGTAAACTCTTACGTACTTTTTACCTTCAGGATAGTTAAGTTTTAAGTCTCCTTTATATGCTTTATGTACTGCTTCACCTATTCTTCTTGCAAGGTGTTCGTATGTGGTTCTTATAACTAATTTTCCGTCTTCTTCTTTTATATCTATAATTCTTTCTAAAGGTCTGTACTCCATCTCTTCTTCTTCAACATTTTTAATAAGGCTTAAAATCTCATCTTTGTGTTTTTGTAGAAACTCTCCTTCTAAATAAACTATTCCGCCTTCGTAGTTATCTTCTATTCTTCTACAAGCAGGACATACAAATTTTTCAGCATTTGTGGGAACTTCTTTCATCCATTCAAATATTCCATCATGGAAAACAACTCCACATCTTTCACACACAGATGGGTCATGATACTTCTCTTTTGTAAAGTAAGGGTCATGGATGTACTCTTGAATAAGTCTGTCCATTCTCTTCATCGCATCTCTCCTTTGTTTATATAGTTTTTAGAAACTATAATATCATTCCAATTTTACCACAACAACTAAAATTTATCAAAAAACTGATATTTTGAAAATAATAGATTTTAATATAAATTAATAGAAAATTTACAAACAGAGGATAAAGATGGGAAAGGATTTTGTACATCTTCATCTTCATACTCACTACTCTCTTTTAGATGGTGCTATTAAGATAAAAGATTTGGCAAAGAAAGCTGTTGAGTATGGATACAAAGCTGTAGGTCTAACAGACCACGGAAACATATTCGGAGCTGTAGAGTTTTACCAAGAGATGAAAAGTGTAGGTATAAAACCTATCATCGGTATGGAAAGCTACTTTACAAACAATAGATTTGAAAGGAAAGGTGAAGGGTCTGACGACATACTTACAGATAAAAATTATCATCTTATACTGTTTGCAAAGGATAAAACAGGATTTAAAAATCTTATGAAGCTGTCTTCTTTGGCATACACAGAAGGGTTTTACTACAAACCAAGAATAGACTGGGAGCTACTGGAAAAGTACCACGAAGGACTTATATGTCAAACAGCTTGTTTAAAAGGTTTTATCCCAAACCTTCTTTCAAAGGGACAGTACGAAGAAGCAAAAAAGTACGCAAAAAGATTAAAGGATATATTTGGAGAAGACCTTTATTTTGAGATACAGGTAAACGGTTTAGAAGAGCAAGAAGAGGCTAACAAAGGTATCATAAAACTTGCAAAAGAGTTAGGTGTAAAGGTTGTAGGGACAAATGATTCTCACTACTTAAACCCTGAAGACCAGCCAGCTCACGACGTTATAAAAGCTCTACAAATGAAAGAAACACTACAAAGCCTTCAAGAAAAGGGAAAAGCGTTTAAAGTAAAAGGTCTTCACTTTACATCTCCAGAGGAGATGTATGAAAAGTTTAAAGGTTATGAAGAGTATCTTAAAAACACGATGGAGATAGCAGAAAAGTGTGATGTGGAAATAGATACGGTAGAAACAAGGGGTTATCTCTTCCCTACGTATCAAATTCCTGGTATAGAAAATCCAACCCAAGAGGATATAAAGGCATACTTTAAAAAGTTAGCAAAAGAAGGATTAGAAAAAAGACTTGAAAGAGAAAAAAATATATCTAAAAAAAAACTACAAGAGTACAAGGAAAGACTTCAGTACGAAATAGATGTTATAAACAAGATGGGATTTGCAGAATACTTCCTTATAGTTCAAGACTTTATAAACTACGCAAAAAATAACGGTATTCCTGTTGGTCCTGGAAGAGGTTCTGCTGGAGGTTCTTTAGTAGCTTACTGTCTTGGTATAACAGAGATTGACCCGTTGAAGCACGGTCTTATCTTTGAAAGATTTTTAAATCCTGAAAGAATATCAATGCCTGATATAGACGTTGACTTTTGTATGGATAATAGAGAAAAAGTTATTGAATACGTTAAAAATAAGTATGGAGAAGATAGCGTTGCTCAGATAATAACGTTTAACTTTATGAAGTCTAAGATGGTTATCAGAGACGTTGCAAGAGTTTTAGGTTTTCCTTACCAAGAAGCTGATAGAATAGCAAAAATGATTCTTCCTGGTCCAATTCAAGGTAGTACCTTAACAATAGATGAAAACCTTGAAGCAAACCCTGATTTTAAAAAACTATACGAAACTGACCCTAAAGTAAGACAGCTTTTAGACCTTGCAAGGAAGTTAGAAGGTTCTGCAAGACACACAGGTATCCACGCAGCTGGAATAGTTATAGCACCAGGTCCTTTAGATGAGTACGTTCCAGTCTACAGAGATAAAGACGGAAACAAAGCAACTCAGTTTGAGATGAAAACCTTAGAACAGCTTGGTTTAGTAAAAATGGATTTTTTAGGTCTAAAAACCCTTACAGAATTAGACCTAATGAAAAAACTTATAAAACAAAGACACGGTATAGAGATAAACTACCAAGACCTGCCCCTTGACGATGAAAACGTTTACAAACTACTTCAATCAGGAAAAACAACTGGCGTATTCCAGCTTGAAAGTAAAGGAATGCAAGACCTGTTAGTAAGACTAAAACCAACCGTCTTTGATGAGATAATAGCTATCCTTGCACTGTTTAGACCTGGACCTTTAATGAGCGGAATGGTAGATGAGTACATAGAAAGAAAACATGGAAGAAAACCTATAGAGTACCCATTTAACGAAGTAAAAGACATTTTAAAAGAAACCTATGGTCTTTGCTTAACGGGAGATACATTAATAACTTTGTCTGACGGTTCAAGAATTCCTATAAAGGAAATAGTAGATAAAAACCTGACTGGAACTGAAGTTCTAACTGTAAATATAAAAAGTAATAAAATAACAAAAAGTAAAATAACCCACTGTTTTGATAATGGAATAAAAGATGTTTACAAAATTACCCTCTCTAACGGTTTAGAGATAAAAGCAACTGCTGACCACAAATTTTTGACGCCATTTGGCTGGAAAAAAGTAAAAGATTTATGTATTGAAAAAGATTTATTAGCTATTCCAATAAAAATAGAGATAAATGGTAAAGAATATGATGAAAATAAACTTAGAATATTAGCTTATTTATTAGCCGATGGATATTTAAGTAAAAGTGGAATATGTTTTGTTAATAAAGATGTAAATTTAATAGAAACATTTAAACAATCTGTATTATCTGCATTTTCTAACGTAAAGTTTTTAGAGTATAAAAGAAAAAGAAATGTATGGAACATATATGTAACCTCTAATAAAAGAAATTCTTATAACTCTAATCCATTAATAAACTGGTTTAAAGAATTGGGTCTTTTTAATAAAAGAAGTAATGAAAAATTTATTCCAGAATTTGTATTTTCTTTAAACAAAGAAAGTATTGCAAAATTTTTAGCTTATTACTGGGATTGTGATGGTTATGTAGGAAAAAAATTATGTCATATAAAAACCGTCTCTAAAAAGGTAGCATACGGAATTTATTCATTACTATTGAGAATTGGAATAAAAGCTCACATTTATAAATCTTATTACAACAATAAAACTGCTTACCAAATTACAGTTTACGATTTAGAAAAATTCAATAAAGAAATTTTTCCTTATATGTCTTCCAATAAAAAAGAAAGAAAAATGCAAAACACTAATGGAAATACTTATTATCCGAAGGAAATGGTGCTTCAAAAGGTTAAAAAATATTGTAAAGAGTTTAATCTTTCTCAGAGAAAATTTTCCGAACTAACAGGTTTACAGAGGAACAATCTTTTTAACAGAGATAATATTTTTGTATCAACTAAAACTTTAGAAAAATTAGCTCCAGTTATTGAAGATGAAGATATTTTTAAACTTTTAGATGGAGATATTGGATTTGTTCCTGTTAAAAATATTGAGTATGTTGGAAAAGAACATGTTTATGACATAGAAGTTGAAAATACTCATAATTTCATAGCTAACGACATTATTTCTCACAACTGTATTTACCAAGAGCAGATAATGTTTATGTCTAACATACTCTCAGGATTTTCAATGGCAGAAGCTGACACGTTAAGAAAAGCAATAGGAAAGAAAAATCCTGAGACTATGGCAAAAATGAAAGGAAGATTTATCGAGGGAGCTGTAGAGAGAGGTTTTGACAGAGAGAAAGTAGAAAAGCTATGGGACGATATAGAAAAGTTTGCTTCATACTCTTTCAACAAATCCCACTCCACAGCATACGCATACCTAACCTACTGGACTGCTTGGGTTAAAACTTACTACACGGATGAATTTTTTGCAGTAAAACTATCTACGGAAGCAAATGATAGCAAATTTTTAAATCTTCTTGTAGATATGGAAAACTTTAACATAAAACTACTACCACCAGACGTTAACAAAAGTATGGCAGAGTTTTACATAGAATCTCCTAAAAACATAAGATTTGGACTTGCAAGGATAAAGAACGTAGGAGAGTCTTCTGCAAAAGAGATAGTTAAAGAGAGAGAAAAAAATGGATCGTTTGTTGACATCTTTGATTTTTGTGAAAGACTTGACACAAAAACAGCAAACAAGAGAGTATTAGAAAGTCTTATAAAAGCAGGAGCTTTTGATTTTGAAAAGATAGATAGAGCTATTTTACTTAACAACGTAGATAAAGCAATATCTTCAGGACAGAAAGCAAGAGAAAGTAAAATAGCAGGACAGAGCTCCCTTTTTGCTTTAACAACAACCCCTGTTGTAAACGTAAAACACATTTACGACGATACAGGAATCAAAAAACTTACAGAGAGAGAAAAACTAAAGTATGAAAAAGAAGTTTTAGGATTCTACCTTTCTGGACATCCGATAAATGCTTACAAAAAAGAGCTAAAAGGAAAAGTATCAAAAGTAGGAGAAATATACGACCTTGTATTTAGCGGTAAAAGACCAGAAGGAGACATAAAAGTAAAGTTTGCTGGCGTTGTAGATGAAATTAAGCTTAAAAAGACAAAGTCTGGAAACACGATGATGATATTTAACTTTTCTGATGAAACAGGACAGATAGACTGTAGAGCTTTTCCAGAAAAACTTGAAAACAAAGACCTTTTACAAGATGACAACATAGTTGTATTAGAAGGTTTTATAGAAATAGATGAAGAACAGGAGAAGATATCAATGAATGTAATAAACGTAGAGCCAATAGATGAGTATTTAAAAGATATAAAAGGTATAAAAATAAGAATGCCAAAAGAAAAAGCTATGAACGGCTTACTTCCTAAACTTCAACAACTTTTTAAAGAACATAGAGGAGACAAAGACGTTATAATCCACCTCTACGGCAAAAACTTTGAGTGTGAGATACAGCTCCACTCAGATTTTTGTGTAAGTTTAGAAGATGAGTTTAAACACAAACTACTGCAGCATGTAGCAGAAAAAGATGTAATGTATTTTTAGCATTTGAAAAAACTCTTGCAAATAAAAACAAAAAATTTTATAATATGATATAGAAAATTTAAGGCAAGTATGATTTAAGCACCTTGACAACAGAATAGGTTTAAATCCAGCTTAAGTTTTTGAAAATTGATTAAAATTAGCTTATTGATATTAATTATCATTAAGTTTTGCATCGTGATAACAGAAAATATATTATTGTAATAATCAAGTAGTGATAAGGGTGAAAGTGGAAATATAATAGAAAATATATTTGCATTATGTGAGGTTTGATGCAATTAACCTCAATTTGCGAATGGTTAACGAAAATAAAAACTGCCCGCAAACCAGCATCATTGCTTGATTATTTAATTTTTTTTATTTTTAAAAATTAACGGGTTTTGTCTGAACTATGTGGGATATAAAG
>NZ_KK211035.1:25252-45644 GCF_000619805.1 Sulfurihydrogenibium subterraneum DSM 15120
CTTCTATGTTTTGTCTGAACTATGTGGGATATAAAGTTGATTTTCGTCTTGATATCAACGGAACTACCGTTAGTTTTGTCTGAACTATGTGGGATATAAAGGCCTATACAACAGAAACAGGAACGCAAGCAGTGGCGAGTTTTGTCTGAACTATGTGGGATATAAAGATCGTTAAACTTCACTTTTGTATCCTAAAAACTTTTGTTTTGTCTGAACTATGTAGGATAGAAGGTGGAGAGGCAAATGGATAAAGAGCAAAGCCAAAACTCTAATATTGATATTAAGGATATTATAGAAGATTACGACTACCTACTTTCATATCCAAACTCCAGATATCCACAAGTTTTTGTATGTAGTGGCTGGATGTTTTATGACCTGAGAGACCAGATACACGAGCTTGGGCTTGATGACCACCCAGAAGTTAAGAAATTAGATAAACAGCTTTTAAAGAAAGTTATTGAATGGGTAGCTCCCGACGATTACAAAGCTAACAAAAAATATCCTGAGATGTGGTGGCATCATCTTGACGAGATAAAAAAAGGAACATACCCTAAAGAGAAGCTTCCTGATTATCTAAGAGATATTCTTTGAAATGCTAACGAGAAATATGCTATATTCTTTATATGGAGATTATAGTTTTATCTCTACTTTTAGGATTCTTTTTAGGTGGGATTGTAATTATTTTCATTCCTGCGTTCTTTGTCTTGTATGTTATTTTTGCTTTTGTTTATGCGTTTATTCAAGCTTTTAAAGATTAGTGGAGTTTTCAATCTTATTTACCTCTTTAGCTAAATGTCCTAATCCTACAAAACCTACTTTCTTTCATATTTTAACCCCCTACTCTACCAACTCTATTGCGGTCATCATAGCTTTTGCTTTATTTACAGTTTCAAGCCATTCTTTTTCTGGCTGAGAGTCGGCTACTATGCCAGCTCCTGCTTGAACGTAAACTATATCATCTACTATTACAGCTGTTCTTATGGCAATAGCAGTATCAAGATTACCGTCAAAGGATATATATCCTACTCCACCTGCATAGATACCTCTTTTATCTGGCTCTAACTCTTCTATTATTTGCATAGCTCTTACTTTCGGAGCTCCACTTACAGTCCCAACAGGAAAGACAGATTTAAAAACATCTAAAGGATGTAATCCTTCTTTTAAAACCCCTGAAACATCAGAAACTATGTGCATTACGTGAGAGTAGTTTTCTATATACATAAACCTGTCAACTTTTACACTACCTCTTTTTGCTACCTTACCAACGTCATTCCTTGCAAGGTCTACCAGCATAAGATGTTCAGCTCTTTCTTTTTCATCGTTTATAAGTTCTTCTCTGAGTTTTAAGTCCTCTTGGGGCGTTTTTCCTCTTGGTCTTGTGCCTGCAATTGGTTTTGTTAATATTTTTCCATCTATCACACTGACTAAAATCTCTGGAGAAGACCCTACCACTTTTATATCGTTAAAGTCTAAGTAAAATAAATAAGGAGATGGGTTTATAACTCTGATTGACCTGTATATATCAGATGGGTCAACTTTTAGTTTTTTAGAAAATCTTTGAGATAAGACTACCTGAATTATGTCTCCTTCTGTGATATACTCTTTTGCTTTTAAAACTGCCTTTTCAAAATCTTCTTTTGTAAAGTTAGATTGCCAGCTTTTTAAATCTACTTCCTTTTTAGATAGAGAAAGTCTTTTTATCTGAACTTCTCTATTTAACTTTTGCTCTATATTCTCTATTTTTCTTAATGCTGTATTGTAGGCATCTTCTACGTTTGTATCTTCTGATAAGACAGCTGATACAATTATTTTAATCTTGTTTGTTAGGTTATCAAAGGCTATCACTTCATCACTTAAAAATAAGTACATATCAGGAATGTTTAAAACATCAGGTTTGTAATCACCAACAGGCTCGTAAAACTTTACAATATCGTAGCCTATATAACCTACATATCCACCCCAAAAAGGCGGAAGATTGCTGTCTTTATACGGTTTAAATCTCTCAGTTAACTTTTTTAACTCTTCTATTGGGTCTTTTGTTTGTTTATAGTAGATTTTTCCTTTATTGTAAATCTCAACAGTATCTTTTTTTGACCTTATGTAAAAATTTTCAGAAGAACCAATAAAAGAGTACCTTCCTACATTCTCTCCTTTTTCTACACTTTCTAATATGTAGTTAAACCTTCCAGCAGATGCTATTTTAAAGTAAACGGATAAAGGAGTGTCAACATCAAGAAGTATCTCTTTATAAATAGGAATAACGTTGTAATCTTTTGTCAGAGATTTAAATTGTTCAAACGTTAAACTTACCATTTAAATCCTCATTATTTCAGATAGAAAATCTCTTTTGTCAAGTTCTTCAAATGCTTGATAGTCTGTAAGGTCTAACTTTATAGGTGTAATAGATACATACCTTTCTTTGATTGCTGTGTAATCTGTTCCCGGCTGACACTCTTCAAGGAGAGCTTCTTCTCCACCTATCCAGTAATACTCTTCTTTTGAAGGAGATAAGTATTTAACTATCTCTTCTTTATAAGCACTTCTTCCTTGTTTTGTAAGTAAGAATCCTTTTATCTGATTTTTTGGAATTGTAGGAATGTTTACGTTTAAAAATGTTCCCTTTGGAAGTCCTTGTAAAGCTACTACATTAATAATTTTCATTGCAACTTGAGCAATCTCTTGGTAATTTGGATTTTTAGATGATCCTACAGATAAGGCTATTGAAGGAATATCAAACAAAGTTCCTTCCCTTGCAGCTCCTACCGTTCCAGAGTAAAAAACATCGTTTCCTATGTTTGGACCTGTGTTTATACCTGATACTAATAAGTCTGGTTTTTTACCATTTAGTATTACATTTATCCCTAAGTGTACACAGTCTGCTGGAGTTCCATCTGCCACATAGTAAAAGTTTTTTTCAAGCTCAACTATTTTAAGTGGTCTTGTAAAAGTTAGAGAATGGCTTGTTCCAGACATATTTCTATCTGGCGTTATAGTTATTACTTCGTATCCTGCGTTTAGGAGCTCTTGTCTTATGGCTAAAAGACCTTTTGATTGATAACCATCATCATTTGTTAAAAATACTAATTTTTTCATTTTAACCTCATTAGAGTCGGAGCGACCCGATTCGAACGGGCGACCTCTGGCCCCCCATGCCAGTGCGCTACCACCTGCGCCACGCTCCGATTTTTATTTTTGATTTATTTTTTTCTTTAACTCTTTTCCAGCTTTAAAAGATATTCCAAGTCTATCTGGAATCAACTTTTCTTCACCAGTTTTAGGGTTTCTTCCTATTTTCCCTTTTCTTCTTTTAATAATAAACGTACCAAAACCTGATATCATTACCTTTTTACCTTCTTTTGGGTCTGTTGTAAGGTAGTCTGAAATCATATCAAAGGTATCGTTGACTATTTTGTGAATGTCCCTTTTATCTAAACTTAAATTTAAATCTTTGTCCTTATGAATCATGTTAACTATGTCAGCTCTCTTCATCTTTCACCTCTTTTTTATAGTATTTTTTATCTCTTTCATCTACAACGGTTTCGTTTTTGCTCCAGTAAACCATAAGTCCTACGATAACTAGTGCAGCTGCCAAAAACACTACGATAGCAATTATAAGCTCAACTGTTTCGTTCATTTTGGTTCCTCAAGATAACTATTCTTATATTTTACATAATTTTCAGCTGATTTTTCCAGCCAATTTAACTCTTCTTCTGTAAGTTTCCTTACAAATTTTGCAGGAACACCTGCCCATAGAGATTGAGGCTCTATAATTTTTCCAGGTGTTACTAAAGCTCCAGCAGCTACTATTGACTGTTTTCCTACTACTACACCGTCCATAATTGTAGCAGACATACCTATAAGGCAGAAGTCTTCAATAGTACAAGCATGAATCATCACTTTATGTCCTATCGTAACGTTGTTGCCAATTACAGTTGGATACTTTTTGTGGTCAACGTGTATTATAGTTCCATCTTGAACGTTTGTCCTTTCTCCAATTCTAATGTAGTTAACATCTCCTCTGATAACAACGTTATACCATACACTACTATCTTTATCTATCTCTACGTCTCCTATTATTACTGCGTTTTCTGCAATGAAGACAGTAGGGTCTATCTTAGGATAGATTCCTTTATAGGGTTTAATTATTGCCATCTTTCTTTCTCCATTTTTTTATAAACTTTACACCTACTATGAAGTAAAATCCTGTAAATATCACCATTATGATTATAGCAGGTATAACTTTCCAAAATTCCACTACTCTCCTCTATAAGTTGCCTTTCCTGTTGCCGTTTCCCAAAGAGTCACACTTACAACTTTTATATCTTCTTCTAAATTAGCCTCTTTTAGTTTTTTAACTAAAAAGTCGTAAAAGTATTTAGCCAGTGCTTCAGCTGTAGGGCAGAAGTTAACTTCTGTAATTTTATAACAACCAAAAAGCTCCTTAAACTTTGGATATATTGGGTCGTTTACGTCTATTATAAACGAGTGGTCAAAAACGTTATCTACTAAGTCTTTTAACGCAGATTTTATATGGTAAAAATCAACGACCACATCTTGTTCGTTTAACGTATCAGAACCAACAGTAACCTCTAACACGTAACTATGTCCGTGAAGGTTTACGCACTTATTTTCAATTAAAACACCTTCAGATAGTTTTGCAGTTTTTCCAGAGCTTAAATCTTGCTTCCAAACCCTGTGGCCTGCTTCAAATCTAAAAATTTTAGTTATTTCATACTTCATTTTCTTTCCTCCTGCTGTCTAAATAAGCTTTCAATATAACAGCTGCTTTTGGGTCATCTTTAGCTTTTTCCGTAAGACTTATTATAATCTCTGATTCATCTTTTTCTACCAATTTTTCAACCTTCTCATTAACCTCTTTTATCTCTTGATTTGTATCTTTTTTATACTTATAAAGTAGGTACATAAACACTATAAAAATACTGAATATTACAAACTGTATTATGTTTTGAAGTATTAACGATCTATTTATGTAGCTGTAAAGTTTTTCCAACTTACTATCAAGAATTTTTTGATTTTGCTTAATCTCTTCTATATCTGAGGTAAGCAGCTGTAGGATTTCTTTATCCTTTTGAGAAAGACCTTTTATGTTTTCTATTTGTGAGAGTTTTTCTTCAAGACTTTTCTGTTTTTGATATAAAAATTGTACTTGACCCTCAACTTTTCTCAGTTGATCCTCTTTCACACCTTTATACTCTATTACTTTAGGCTCTACTACCATCTGTTCTGCAAATGTTTGAGTGTAGATGATTAAAATTATTACTAAAAATTTAAAGTATTTCAATCTCTTTTGCCTCAAAAACAGGCCCTTCATAACAAACTCTTACATAGGTATCTTTGCTTTTATCTTTTACTACACATCCTACACATATTCCAATACCACAAGCCATTCTACTTTCTAACGATAGATAACAAGGTCTGTTTTTACTTATAGCTATTTTACTTACAGCTTTCATCATTCCCTTAGGACCGCATACCAACAATGGAGCTTCAGGGTTATCTTCTATTATTTTTTCTAAATCTTGAGTTATTAAACCTTTCTTACCAAAACTTCCATCGTCAGTGTAATATATAACCTCTACCTGATTTTTTTCTATCCACTCTATCATAGATAGCTCTTCTTTTTTTCTCGCTCCGTATAAAGCAGTGTATTTTTTACCTTTTTCTTTTATCTCTTTTATAAAAAGGCTTAATCCAGCAAAGCCTATACCACCACCTACTATTATATAGTTATCATAATTATCTGGAAAAAGGTTATTACCTAAAGGTCCAAGGACTTTTAAATACTCACCTTCTCTTTTTGTTGTTAGATATAAAGTACCTTTTCCGTAAACGTCATAAAATAAAGTAATCGTATCACCTTCTACATCGGCTATTGCAAAGGCTCTTCTAAGTAAAGGGTCGTAGTAGTCATCTAAAGTTGGTTTTACCATTACAAACTGTCCAGGTTTTGTGTTTTTTGCTATATCTGGAGCTTCTACTTTAAGAATATAAGTTTTTCCACTTATGTACCTGTTTTCTAAGATTTTACAGTCTAAATCGTAAATCACTTTTTAACTCCGTAAAACTTAAGAATTTGGTCAACGTGTCCTTTTGCTTTTACATTTTTCCAAGCTTTCTTTATATTTCCTTCTGGGTCTATTATAAACGTAGACCTTATTACACCCATTGTCTTTTTACCGTACATACACTTTTCTCCGTATGCACCATACTCTTGCATAACTTTTTTATCAGGGTCAGATAAAAGAATAAAGTTTAAGCCGTATTTTTCTTTAAACTTTTTATGACTTTCAATTGAGTCTGGACTTACACCTACTACAATTGCATAATCTTTTAGCAAGTTAAAGTTATCTCTAAAATCGCAAGCTTCCGTAGTACACCCTGGCGTATTATCTTTTGGATAAAAGTAAAGGATTATGTCTTTTCCTTTTCCAAGATAATCTTTTAAGCAAAAAGTTATTTGATTTGAATTTTCATCTATCCCTTGCAGGCAAAAGTCTTTTGCTTTTTCCATAGCTATACCTCCTATTTGTATCTTTTTAATAACTCTTCTTGTATGTCTTTTAACTCCACTCCCGAGTCAACCAACGCAACAATTAAATGAAAAATTAAGTCAGATACTTCGTACACAATTTCATCTTTATTTTTATTTTTAAGGGCTATAATCGTTTCTACAGCTTCTTCTCCCACTTTCTGTATAATCTTATCAGAACCTTTTTCAAACAGTTTTGCAACGTAAGAGTTTTCTGGTTTTAACTTTCTTCTCTCTTCAACTTTTTCATACAGCTTATGTAAAATTTCAAAAGGAAGTGGTTTTGTATCTTTTTCTAAATCTATATTTCTATAAAAGCAACTTTCTTCTCCTGTATGACAAGCTGGACCTTCTTCAACTACAAGATAAACAACGCTGTCTTCATCACAATCAACTCTTATGTCTATAACTTTCTGTAGGTTTCCTGAAGTTTCTCCTTTTTTCCATAAAGACTTTCTTGACCTTGAGTAGTATGTAGCGTATCCTGATTTTATAGTCTCTTGTATAGCTTCTTTATTTGCGTAAGCTTGCATAAGAATTTTTCCAGAGTAATAGTTTTGAGCTATAACTGGAACTAATCCGTTTTCATCAAACTTAATAACACTATCAATATCTAACAATACAAAAACCTCAAAAATTTAGTTTATTTATCATATTATAGCATTTTATAACCCCGCTATAACTTCTATCTCTACTAAGGCATCTTTTGGAAGGCGACTTACTTCTACTGTTGACCTTGCAGGTTTGTGGTCTTTAAAGTACTCTCCATAAATCTCATTTACAACCTGAAAATCTTCTAAGTTTTTCAGATATATAGTAGTTTTTATAACGTGGTTTAGATTAAGTCCAGCTTCTTCTAAGATTGCCTTTATATTTTCCATTATTATTTTGGTCTGGGTTGATACGTCTGCATTTACAAACTCGTTGGTAGATGGGTCTATTGCTATCTGTCCTGATATAAAAATAAGATTTTCATACTTTATGGCTTGAGAGTATGGACCTATAGGTTTTGGGGCTTTTTCTGTGTAAATCACTTGCATTTTTAACCTCTTTATCTTTTCCTTATGTTAAAATTATACCAAAACAAAAGTTGGAGGCTATCTTTTGAAACAGATAAATGTTGCGATAGTAGGGTATGGTGTTGTTGGAAATGGCGTTGCAAAAATATTAGATACTCAGAAAAATCTTTTAAAACAAAAATCAGGATTAGAGATAAATTTAAAAAAAGTTTATACAAGAAACTGGAACAAAACTTTTCCTCACCCAATAGAACAACAAAGAAGAGCAAAAACCCTAGATGAGATACTAAACGATAAAGAGATTGACATAGTGGTAGAGCTTACTGGTGGTATAGACTTTCCTTACAACTTAATAATGCAAGCACTCGATAAAGGTAAACACATAGTTACTGCAAACAAAGCATTATTAGCAGAAAAAGGAAAAGACGTATTTACAATAGCAGAAGAAAAAAATTTAAGAATAGGTTTTGAAGCAGCTGTAGCAGGAGGAATACCTATAATAAAAGCCTTAAGAGAAGGGCTTGTGGCAAACGAAATAAAAAAGATATACGGCATACTAAACGGAACAACAAACTACATACTTACATCTATGTACAAAGAAGGAAAGAGCTTCTCTCAGGCGTTAAAAGAAGCCCAAGAAAAAGGCTACGCAGAAGCAGACCCAACCCTTGACATAAACGGAACAGACGCGGCACATAAGATATCGATACTGTCTTCTTTATCCTTTGGTGGTTTTGTAGAGTTTTCTCAGGTGTATGTAGAAGGCATAGAAAAGATAGACACTTTAGATATAGACCTTGGAAAAGAGCTTGGCTACACTCTTAAACTTTTAGCTATTGCAAAATCCCATAACGATGAAGTTGAGATAAGAGTCCATCCTACCTTTTTACCTTCTGATAATCCATTATCTAAGGTTGACGGTGTGTTTAATGCGGTAATGGTAGAAGGAGACAACGTCGGAGAAACTATGTTTTACGGTAGAGGAGCTGGGAGTTTACCTACTGCAAGCGCAGTTGTAAGTGATATTGTAAGTATTGCAAAATCTATACATTTAAGCATAGGAAAAGAAATAGAAATAACTTCTATGAACTGGAAACATAAAGAGTTAAACCTTACAAAAGTAAAAGATTTTTATACAAGATACTACATAAGATTTACAGTTCCAGACATCACTGGTATCCTTGCAAAAATAGCCTCTGTGTTTGCCAAATATAACATAAGCATTGCAGCTGTTATACAGAAAGAAAGAGTTTTAAGACTTCAAAAGGCTACAGATAAAAAAGTTGTTCCACTTGTTATACTCACCCACACAGCTTCTGAAAATAGTGTTCAAATGGCAATAAGAGAAATTGTAGAAAACCATTACAGCATAGAAGACCCTACTATAATTAGAGTTGAAGATGAAGAATAAAATTTCAGGATTACTACTTGGGATACTGAGTTTTATAACAGTAGTCCACACAGATTTAATAAACATTCCTTTTGAACCAAAAGTTGTTTTAGGTATTTTGCTTTTATGTATATTTTGGTGGCTTTTTGAGGTTGTCCCAGTTGGCATTACAGGGCTTTTTGGATTAATTTTAGCAGTTTTTTACGGTATTGTTGACGTAGATAAGGTATTTATAGGCTTTTCTAATCCAGTTATTCTGCTTATGATAGGTAGTTTTCTTATCGCCCACAGTGTTAACAAATATGGCTTAGATAAAAGAATATCTTTAAACATTCTTTCTAAGGACTTTTTCATCAAAAGTCCTATAAGAGTTATAATTGGTTTTTCTTTAATAACGTTCCTACTTTCTATGTGGCTTAGTAATACTGCTACAACCGCAATGATGCTTCCTATAGTTTTAGGAGTTATCTATCTCTTGAAAGAAGAAAAAATACAGGGTTATAAAAATTTTGCATCATTTATGCTTTTAAGTATTGCTTACTCTGCTTCTATAGGTGGAATTGGCACAATAGTAGGCTCACCTACGAACCTTGTAGGACTTGGATTTTTAAAAGAAGAAGGCATAAGTATAGATTTTTTCCAGTGGATTTTATTAATGCTTCCAATAGCTTTATCTATGTATGTAATTATGATACTTTACATTAGATTCTTTCTAAGGAAAGTAAAATTTAATCCACAAGAGATAAAAACAATTCTTCAAAAAGAGAAAGAAAAACTTCCCAAAATGTCAAAAGAAGAAAAGATTATTGCAGGTGTGTTTTTACTGGCAGTATTTTTATGGATTTTTCCCTCTTTTATAGGTATAATAGGTTTTGAAGAGCTGGGAAAACAGATAAGTAAAAAAATTCCAGAAAGTATTGTAGCGGTTTTATCTGCAGGACTTTTATTTTTAATACCAAAAGATTTAAAAAATTACCAAACTATTTTAACAGTGGAAGATTTAAAAGAAGTTGACTGGAATACAGTTATACTTTTTGCATCAGGTATATCAATAGGAAAACTAATATCGTCTTCAGGTCTTGGTGAGATTATAGCAAAAAGTTTAAGTGGATATATAACTTATGTTCCACTACTACTATTTATTTTAATCGTAGTGATTATACTGCTAACAGAGATAAACTCAAACACTGCAACAGTAATAACATTTGCCCCTATAATAATTGCCCTTTTAAAAAATAATCAGATAGACTTTGTTTATCCTACTTTAGCTATTATTGTCGCTTCCAGTTTTGCGTTTATGTTTCCAATAGCAACACCACCAAACGCCATCGTTTACTCAACTGGCTTTATAAAATTACAAGACATGGCTAAATTTGGACTTTTTTTAAACGCAGTAGGAAGTATTGTAATTTACTTCTTCCTGATTTTGATTCATTGAATCTAACTAAAAAGTTGCACAAAGTTTAAAGTTGGTATATAATATTTATCCTTGTTGGCCAGGTAGCTCAGTCGGTAGAGCATGCGGCTGAAAACCGCAGTGTCGGCGGTTCGATTCCGCCCTTGGCCACTTTTTATTTTAAATCCTCATACAATTCTTTTACACTCTTTTTAAAAACAGGATGAATAAAATCAGGCTGTAAATCCATCAAAGGTTTTAAAACAAAGTCCCTTTCGTGTAATCTTGGATGTGGTATTTCTAAATCTTGAGATTTGTATATTAAATCGTTGAAAAAAAGTATGTCTATATCTATTTCCCGTGGACCCCATCTGTATCTATAAACTCTTCCTACCTGTTTTTCAACATCTTTAACAAATTCAAATAAAGATATGTGGTCTAAATCTGTCTGTCCCATCACAGCCATATTTAAAAAATCTGGCTGATTTTCTACTCCTACAGGTTTAGTTTCATAGATTTTTGATATCTTTAGAATCTGTATCTTATCTGAGAGAATTTCTATAGCTTTAACTAAGTTTGTAAGTCTATCTCCGACATTACTACCCAGCCCTAAAAAAACCTTATTCAAACTTTTCTCCTTCTCTTATCCTATAACCTCTTACAGCTTCCTGAGATGATATTGGTTTTGAGTTTGGAAATTGGATTGTTTTTATAAACAAACATCCATCTGCTGTCTTTACAATTATTCCCTCTTTATCACTTGCTTTTACTATCTCTCCGGGTCTTCCTTCTTTATAATCTTTTATAACTTCTACATCTAATATTTTTATTTGAAAATCTCTAAAATTTGTAAATGCCTTAGGCCAGACTTTTAAAGCTCTTACTTGGTTAAAAATGTCTTTTGCAGGTTTATTCCAGTCTATTCTACCTTCTTCTTTTTCTATTGGTTTTGCGTAGGTGGCTTTTAAGTGGTCTTGAGGAACTTTTTCTATTTGTCCTTTTTCTATCTTATCTAATACTTCTATTAGTAACCTTGCACCTTCTTTAGCAAGTTTATCATGAAGGGTTATAATATCATCTTCAGGCAGTATTTTTACTTTTCTACAAGCATAAACATCTCCTGCATCTAACTCTTTCACTATCTCCATTATACAAACGCCAGTTTCTTCTTCTCCGTCCATGATAGCTCTCTGTATAGGAGCTGAACCTCTATATTTAGGCAGTAGTGATGCATGAACGTTTATTGTTTTATACTTTGGAATGTTTATTATCTCTTCTGGAAGGATTTTTCCGTAAGCTACAACTACAGATATGTCAGGATTTAACTGTTTTATAGTTTCTATCAACTCTTGATTATTTTTTATCTTTTCTGGTTGAAGTACAGGTATGTTATGTTTTAATGCTTCTTCTTTTACAGGTGTAGGCTGGACTTTTTGACCTCTTCCTTTTGGTTTGTCTGGTTGGGTTATTACCGCTACAACTTGATGATTTGATTGAATAAGGGCTTTTAGACTTTCTACCGCAAACTCAGGTGTTCCCCAGAACAACACTTTCATCTTTATTCTCCAATTTTGATATCCATTCTTTTTTCTTTTCTCGCAGTATGTTTATGAGTTTATCAACACCTTCTTTTGTAATCAAAGAAACGGCTACAAACGGATAACCTTTTTCTGTAAAGTACTTTTCAAGCTTATCTATCAACGATTTATCACTTAAAGCATCTATCTTATTTGCAACAACTATCTGCGGTTTCTTTAAAAGGTTTGGAGAGTAATTTTCCAGCTCTTTATTTATTATGTTAAAAGCATCTATCGGGTCTCTTTCTCTAAAGTCTGACACGTCTATAAGATGGATTAAAAATTTTGTTCTTTCTATATGCCTTAAAAATTCATGTCCAAGACCGTGTCCTTCGGAAGCTCCTTCTATAAGTCCGGGAATGTCTGCCAATACTAAAAAGTCGTTTACGTCAAGTTGTAAAACACCTAAAACAGGAGTTAGAGTGGTAAATGGATAATCTGCTATTTTTGGTCTTGCTTTTGATAAAACTGATATTAAAGTTGATTTTCCAGCGTTTGGAAAACCTATTATTCCAACGTCTGCAAGTAGTTTTAATTCAAGTTCTATCCATCTTTCTTCTCCTTTTTCTCCTGGTTCTGCAGTTAAAGGAGCTTGATTTGTAGCACTTTTAAAGGCAGCATTTCCTTTACCACCTTTACCTCCTTTCGCAACTATAACAGACTGTCCCTCTTTCACAAGGTCTGCTATTATCTCTCCTGTTTGAGCATCTTTTACAACAGTTCCAACAGGGACTTTTATAATTAAATCTTCTCCATCTTTTCCTTTTTTATTTCCACCTTGACCGTGCTGTCCTCTTTCTGCCTTATAATGTTTTTTATACTTAAAGTCCATAAGGGTTTGGAGATGACTGTCTGCAACTAAAATAACATCTCCACCTTTTCCACCATCTCCTCCTGATGGTCCTCCCATAGGGACAAACTTCTCCCTATGAAAAGCAACACAACCGTTTCCACCATCTCCTGCTTTAACAAATATCTTTGCTTTGTCTATAAACATACTTAACTACACCTATTGTTATTAAACTTAGTATTGAAATGCCGTTTGCTACTATTAAAGGTATATTTTTTAATAGTAAACCGTAAATAAACCATAAAAATATTCCAACTGCCATAAAAATCAACCATATCCAAGAAAAGTCGGAAGCTGATTTAGTTTTGATGACTTTATAAGTTTGTGGAATGTATGCTGATGTTGTTAAAATTGCCGCTATTAAACCGATTATGTCTAAATTCATTTAATTAGAATAAGCAGGGTAAAACCCTGCTTTATTTAGATTTAAACTGCTTTTTTAACTTTTCCAGCTTTTAAACATTTAGAACAGACGTAAATTCTTTTTGTAGAACCATCTTCTAAAACAACTCTAACCCTTCTTAAATTTGGCTTCCAAGTTCTTCTTTCTGTAGTTGCTGAGTGAGCTACAGTATTACCAAACACTGTCTTTTTTCCACACACTTGACAAACAGCCATATTTAATATCCTCCTTAATCAAAATTTTAAAAAAGATATTATACCATTAAATTTAATCTAAATCCATCTTACCCGGATTTATAAGGTTCTTAGGATCCCAAACTCTTTTTATCTTTCTCATTATCTCCATCTCTTGTGGTGAAAACTGTTTTCTCATAAACTCTGCTTTTGTTATTCCTACGCCGTGTTCTCCTGTTATAGAGCCTCTGTAAGATAAGGCAAGTTCAAAAACTTCTTCAACAGCTTTTTCTGCTCTTGCTAATTCATCAGGGTCTAAACCGTTTATCATAAAGTTTGCGTGGACGTTTCCATCTCCTATATGTCCAAAGTTGACCATTTTTAGATTGTACTTTTTACCTATTTCTCTAAGTTTTGGTAGAGCTTCTGGAAGATAGCTTCTTGGGAATACTATGTCCTCGTTTATCTTTGTTCTACCTAATTTCGCAACCGCAGGAGATAAAGACCTTCTTGCTTCCCAAAGTTTTTCAGCTTCTCTGTCAGTTTTAGCTATCTCAACTTTTGCACCGTTTTGCTCACAGATTTTAGCTACTTCTGTTATCTCATCTTCCAATGCTTTTGGATGACCATCAACTTCTATAAGTAGAATAACTTCTGCATCTCTTGGAAGTCCAAAGTGTCCAAAGTCTTCAACAGCATTTATTGCAAGTTTATCCATAAACTCTAACGCAGATGGGGATATTCCTGCTTTAAATATATCTTTAACTGTTTTACCAACAGACTCTAAATCCATATAAACGGCTTTTACAGTTTTTTTAGCTTTTGGTTTTGGAATGAGTTTAACAGTTATTCCAGTAAATATTCCTAAACTTCCCTCACTTCCTATTAAAAGTCTTGTAAGGTCGTATCCGGCTACGTCTTTTAAAGTTATTCTTCCAGTGTGTATTATATCTCCTGTGTATATAACAGTATCCAGCTCCATTATGTACTCTCTTGTAACGCCGTATTTAACACATCTTGGGCCACCTGCATTTTCTGCAACATTTCCACCTAAAGTACAAAACTTATAACTTGCAGGGTCTGGTGGATAAAACAGTCCTCTTTTTTCTACAGCTTGTTGGAGTTTGTAGGTTATTACTCCAGGTTGGACTTTAGCAACCGCATTGTCTTCGTCAATCCAGAGAATCTTATCCATTTTTTCAAAAGATATTAAAACACCACCTTTAACAGGAATAGAACCGCCTGTATATCCAGAACCAGCTCCCCTTGGAGTTATAGGAATATCGTTTTCATAACATATTTTCACAACCTTTTGAACGTCTTCTTCACTTTCTGGAATAACAACCACGTCTGGAGGAACGCTAAGTCTTGTTGCATCGTAAGAGTAGAGCATTCTATCCATCTCATCATCTAACACTTTATGCTCACCTATTGCTTGTTTTAAATATCTTTTAACGTTTTCTGGAACGGGTATTTTTTCTACGGGTTTTATCTTAAACATCTCTTTACCTCTTACAAAAATTATTAAGATATATTAAAACTCCAATTTTTAAAAATTACAATAAAAAAAATCATCTTTGCAGTTTTAATTTTAACTAGTTTTTTAAAAATTTCTTAACTTTTTTTTAATTCATTATTAAAACTCTTTCTATAGAATTGAAATAACATTTCCTTCAAAGGAGGAGGTAAAGAATGAAGAAAGCTTTTCTTTTCAGTGCAATTTTAGGAGCTAGTATGATCTATGCCTGTGGTGGTAATGACTCCGTACAGCTTACCTTACAGCCTACAGCTATTGATTTTGCACCCCTTGGCATACCAAACACAGATCAAGAACATGTAAGCTACAAGGTGACAGACAAGCTTATAGTCACATACAGCGATGGTAGCAAGAAAGAGTATCCTCTCAGCTACGAGGTTCTTCTCCAGTCTGGAGACCCGATGGGAAACTATAAGTGGGGACAGCTGCTGGATGTAAACGGACAACCTATGTCCAACATAGCATACTCAAAGGGTGAAATATCTTGGAATCCTGACGCCAACAGCCTAATAAAGACTTCTGACGGCAAGTACTTTATAATCACCCACTTTGAAGAGCCTCCAGGCATGCTATACGCTTCAGAATTAGACCCTAATACCCTCAAGGCAAAAAGTATCACACCTATAGACTTTAGCTCGGTGGGAGGCACCATAATCAACTGTGCAGGCTCACAAACTCCTTGGAACACTCACTTAGGAGGTGAAGAAGACTACGACTTAAACAGTATATATTCGGTCAGCGCAGGGGGTAAAAACCCAGCTGATGTTCAGTGTGAAAAAGATAGCAACGGCTACTTTACAGGAAATGATAGCAACGGTAAGTCTAAAGACTTCTGTGGTTATGTAGGCGGGGTACAAAGATATCTCAAAGACCTTAACATAGACCCAAACAATGGCTATCTGGGAGATAGGTTTAACCTTTACAACTACGGCTACATAGTGGAAGTGGGTTATATAAACGGAAAATGGGAGGTGGCAAAACACTACATTACGGGCAAATACACGCCTGAGATGGCAGTAGTGATGCCAGACAGAAAAACACTGTATATGACTGACGATGGGAACTACAAGGGACTCTACAAGCTGGTCTTAAACCAACCACAAAACAGTTTTAACAAAAACTGGTGCGGAACGCTTTATACAGCAAAAGTAAAACAACTCTCAGACCAAAACGGTGGCACCTTTGATGTAAGCTGGACACAGCTTGGCACAGCCTGCGACAGTGAAGTTAAAGCCATTATAGACAAAAAACCCCTTCTTACTGACATATTTGACGTAGAAAACCCTAAAGCATGCCCTACCGACCAAGGCTATAAACTTATAACAGAAGATGGGATAGATGAATGCTTAAGGCTAAAGATAGGTCAATACAGGTCTTCTAAGTTCGCTTCTGATGATGAAGTGAAAAAGGCATCTGCTTTTTTAGAGACCAGAAAGTATGCAGCATACCTTGGTGCTAGCATAGAATTTAGAAAGGGTGAAGGACTTGCCTACGACCCAGATAATAACGCATTCTACTATGCCATCTCTGAAATAGGCGGTTCTATGGCTGACGGTAAAGGAGATATAAATCTGCCTAAGAACAAGTGCGGTGCTGTCTACAGACTGGTGTTAGACCAAAACTATAACGCCTACAGGATGGAAGGCATTGTAATAGGTAAAGAAATCAAAAAAGATCCTAACGACCCTGACTACCAAAAATACGGACAAAAATGGGCGTGCCACCCTGACTACATATCCAATCCAGACAATCTCAAATACATAGGCTACAACACCCTCCTAATAGGAGAGGACACATCTTTACACATAAACAACTTTGTGTGGGCTTACAATGTAAAAACAGGCAAGCTTACCAGAATAGCTTGGGCACCTACAGGAGCTGAAGTTACCGGTGTATTTGCACACGGACAGGTAGGAAATAACTACATTATAACCCTAAACATCCAACATCCATTTGTAGACACTTTCAGAAATGCAGATGGCAACCCGGTAAACTCAACCTACAACGACCAAAACAAGGACAAAAAGAAAGGCATACTTGGTATCATCAAAGGCATACCAGCAGGGCTTTTAAAACTAACTCATTAGGAGGCAATTTAAAATGAAAAAGTACTTTCTTCTTTCTCTAGCTTTTATAACTTCGTGTGGTGGGGGAGGTGGTCTCCCCTCTTTTATGGAGTCTTCCACAAACAAGGAGAACTTTATAAAAGAGTTAGAACAAAAGAATAACATTAGCTACACAAATGTGGAGAACTTTGGTGCTTACATACCACCCCAGTGCTACACTAAAACCCTTGACGCTGATGGAACACTTCACAACCCCTGCTACACCTGCCACATACAGGGAACTCCTCCCAACTTTTGGAACGATACAGACCTCCAAGAATCTTATGATTTTCCAGAAAAGATGCTAAAAAATCCATACATTAATCTCTTCATAGACAAAACAGCATTTGTAAATTCTATCTTTGATCAGGAGATAATAAACTATGTAAGAACCTCTAACTATCTGGACAAAGATGGTGAGATAATCCTCAAGAAAATTATGCCCAAAGACTGGAAGGGTTATGTGCCAGACTGCTACTTTAACTTTGATCAAGATGGGTTTGATAAAAATCCAAAGACTGGAGAATACACAGGCTGGGTAGCTTACAGGTACTATCCCTTTCCGGGCACCTTCTGGCCTACTAACAGCTCTACTGATGATGTACTCATAAAACTTCCGCAGGTTTTCAGACAGGATAAGCAAGGTAATTTTTCAAAAGAAATCTACAAACTAAATATTTCCATACTGGAAGCCTACATAAAACAAAAAGATGTAAAGCTGGACTACACCGTAGATGAAAAGAAGGTAGGGCAAGACCTAAACGACGATGGAATACTCTCTACTACAGACACTATAAAGTTTAGAACAGGTCTTACCTTCGTAGGAAAAGCAGGGGAGCTTCAGACACAGGCTAAACTGCAGATAGAACCAGGTCTTTTTCCCGCTGGAACAGAATTTCTTCATACCGTTAGATACATAGACTTTGACGAGAATGGTAACATAAGACCATCCGCAAGGATAAAGGAAGTAAGGTATGCATACAAAGAAGAGTTTTATACTTCAAGTGAGATAAAGTACATGATGGACCAGAAGCTAAAAGAGAGACATCCAAGCCTTAGCGTTGATCCATCACCTCAGTTAGAAGGCTTTCCAGGAGATTATGAAAAAGGTCTTAAAAATCTCTTTGGCTGGAGATATTCAGGATACATAGAGGACAAAGAAGGAAATCTAAGACCTCAAACTACACAGGAGCTTATCTCATGTATGGGATGTCATGATACTATAGGTGCCACTACAGACTCTACTTTCTCTTTCGTTAGAAAATATGCCTTTGGATACTGGGACAAAAATTATCTTAAGGGTGTACCAGAACCAAAGGCTTACTACAAGAAATTTGGAGAGGTTTATGAATACTCCTTTTACCTTCTTAACAATAAGTCTGGAAACGAGTTTAGAAGCAACGACGAATTAATAAAAAAGTTCTTTAACTCAAATGGCAATCTAAATAAAACCATGGCGGAGCTTTTCCACAAAGATGTATCGCTACTACTTTATCCTTCAAAAGATAGAGCTCTTCTTCTTAACAAGGTATATCTCTGGGTAGTTAAAAATCAGGGCTATCGCTACGGAAATATGTTTGATATAAAATCCCTTGAGAACACAGTCCACAAAGAAGTAAAACCTCGTCAAGAAACGGGAATAAAAAATCCGATATACTGAAAAATCATCTTTGCAGTTTTGCAATTTTACAAATAAAAATGTAGCTACAAACGTTTTAGTACGAGAAATTTTATTTGGCATAGATTTTGCTTAACTAAAAAGTGATTAAAAATTACAAAAATTTAAATTGACAAGTAAAAAATTTAAGCTTATACTTATCAATGTTAAATAAAAATTTTACAGGAGGTATTAAGATGAAAAAGGTAATCGCTTTAACAGTAGCAGCAGGTTCTTTATTCCTTGCAAGCTGTGCAAACTACGCAACAAAGGAGTACGTAGACCAGCAAGTAGCATCTGTTTCTGAAAAAGTAAACAATGTTGACGCTAAACTCTCTGCTTTAGAGAAAGAAGTTGCAGCTTTAAAATCATCTACAGCAAAAGTGTCTGATTTGGAAAGAAAAGTTGCAAGTTTAGAATCTGAAGTTAACAATCTTAAAAACACTTGCCCAACAGCTTGCACTGACAGAATCAACAAACTCGAAAAAGATGTGGATGAGTTAAAAGAAAAAGTAAGCAAACAAACTACTCACATGGAGAAAGAAGTAGAAAAATCTATGAGAAAGTAATTAATGGAGGATTAAGAGATGAAAAAGATATCATTTTTAGGTGTGGCTGTTTTATTAGCCGCAGCTTTCAATAGTACATATGCAGACCCAAATTGTTGTTATGATCCTCCAGTAGGAAAAGATGACTTGGTTACAAAAGAATACGTTGATTCTAAATTTGCACCTGTTTTTCAAAAGTTAGATAGCATAAACGCAAGAGTTGATGCGTTATCAAAAGAGTTGGCTAATATGCCTAAGGGTTCTGACCCAGCATTAGCTTCAAAAGTAGCAGCATTAGAATCTGCAGTAAATGAGCTTAAAAACTCTTGTCCAGCAGAGTGTAATGCAAAATTAGTTTCCGTAGAAAAAAACATAGCAGAGCTAAAGGATAAAATAGAAAAAAGATCTCAACATTTAGAGAAAGAAGTAGAAAAATCTATGAGAAAGTAATCCTTAAAGGCAGCTCCCCGCTGCCTTGTTTTATTCAAAAAATTTAATCCGAGTTGCAGTCTTCGTCCTATCGAAAATGGCAGTTTTTGAGTCTCAATTAAAAAGGGCTTATTGAGATTATTTAATCTAAGTAATTGAAAAATAAAAATTGTATAAGTTCATATAGACAGTGAACACCTACCCCTGTAAAATAAATTTACTAAACAAGAGGTAGGTAAAATGAAAGGCATTATAGGAGCGCCAATGTATATAACAAAACTCTTTCCAAAAAAACTATCAAACAAAATAAAAGATGTCCCATTAACAAGAGAAGCTAAAAAAAGACTTAATATGGATACAGCATTACCAAAAAACCAAAAACGTCTCAAAAACATGCAGATACTTCGGAATATCAAGAAACACATTCTATAAATGGCTAAAAGGATATGAAAAGGAAAAGGACAAAAAGAGGCTTGCAAGCACAAGCCCCAGGAGATGTAGTGCAGATAGACGTAAAACACATAAACATCACAGGTAAAACATACTACCAATTTACAGCTATAGATAAGTATAGCAGATTTTGCTTTGCTGCAGTTTACCAAACAAAGAGTTCAAGGATAGCAAAGAGATTTTTCATACAATTAAAGGATTATTTTAACTTTGATATAAAGAGAGTACAGACAGACAATGGGAGCGAGTTTTTAGGGGAGTTTGACAAATATTTAAATGAGATAGGGATAGAGCATTACTTTAGCTAT